>CBDTUV010000012.1:0-20432 GCA_965363575.1 uncultured Pseudorhodobacter sp.
GACCCACTTTTACCCCATACCTCCTAAATCTTATTGCTTGAATACATCAAACACCTAGCGCGATGGTTAATGAAAACGAGGGCCCGTCAATTTTTTTGGCGCTTCAGCTGGTTTGTTGCGCGCGATCTTGGCCTTTATGGATTGTTTTCCAGATTGAAAACATCACGGCCCCCCTTTCGCGACCTCTGGTGCTTTGGGACAATCGCACAGGACCTGCCATCCCTGCAGCCCTGTGCGGCGCGGGGGTTAAGATTGGGTAAATAAAAAACACGAAATCATTTTATTACAAGGGTTTGCGAGTTTGTTCGCGCGCGATCATATCGCGTTCAAACGCCCTAAAACGATCTTCTGGCCCGCAAGGCCGCCCCAATCGTCCCATCATCCAGATAGTCCAATTCTCCGCCAATCGGCACCCCTTGGGCCAGACTGGTGACCAAAACCCCGGTCCCTTCCAAAGCCTCGGCAATATAATGGGCCGTGGTCTGCCCATCCACCGTGGCATTCAAAGCCAAGATAACCTCGCGGGTCTTTTCATCGGCAACCCGTGCAATCAAGGCGGGGATTCGCAGCTCTGTCGGCCCCACGGCATCAAGGGCAGATAGGGTGCCCCCCAGCACATGATAGCGCCCCTTAAAGGCATGGCCGCGTTCCATCGCCCATAAATCCGCCACATCCTCAACCACGCAAATCTCACCCGTGGCACGGCGCTCATCTTGGCAAATCTCGCAAATTTCAGCGCCGCTGATATTGCCGCAGGTCTGGCAATCGCGGGCCTTTTCCGCGACCTCGGCCATCACCCGCGCCAACGGCCCCATCACCGCGCTCCGCTTTTTCAACAGCATCAAAACAGCCCGCCGCGCGGACCGTGGCCCCAAGCCCGGCAATCGCGCCATCAGGTCGATCAACTGCTCAATATCGCGGGGGGCCTGAGACATCGGTTAGAACGGCAGCTTCATGCCCGCAGGCAGGCCCAGCCCTTCGGTCAGCTTGCCCATTTCGGCCTGTGCCCGCTCGGATGCTTTGGCCTGCGCGTCTTTGATCGCGGCAAGGATCAGATCCTCGACCACTTCCTTTTCGGATGCCACAAAGATCGACGGGTCAATCTCTAGGCCCGTCAACTCTCCCTTGGCCGTAGCCCGCGCTTTGACCAAGCCAGCACCGCTCTCGCCGGTCACAACGATCCGTTCCAGCCCTTCTTGCATTTCGGCCATTTTACCTTGCATCTCTTGCGCGGCTTTCATCATCTTGGCCATATCGCCAAGCCCACCCAAACCTTTTAACATCGCAGTTTCTCCATTTGATTTATCCCGATCCGAGGTGCCGCCAATCTAGCATCAGCTTTCTTCAAACGGATCCCATTCATCCTCAACCTCGGGCAGCGCGTCAAAAGCGGCCTCCAGCTCAGGCTTGCGCATCGCGGCGATTTTTACGCCGGGAAAGGCGGCAAAGACCGCCTGAACCAGCGGGTTCTCCATCGCTGCCGCCTCGGCTGTAATCCGGTCTTTGTCTTGATCCTCGGCAATCGTCGCGGCCCCGCCGGTATTGACCACCGTCACAGCCCAGCGTTGGCCGGTCCAACCTTGCAAGCGGGCCGCAAGACGGGCGGCAAGGTCGCGGGGCGCATCGGGCGTGGGTTCAAACTCAATCCGGCCGGGGGAATACTTGGCGATCCGAAGTGTGGTTTCCACCTCGACCAACAGCTTCATATCGCGCCGTTCGCGGATCAGGTCGACCACATGTTCAAAGGTGACGAAGCTTTCCAGCGCGCCGGGGGCAAGGGCCAAAGCCGCTGATTGCCCGCCTTGCATTGTGGTCGCACCATGCACCGCCCCCATCGCCGGGGCGTGTAGCCGGGTGGTTGCGTGAACCGTGCCACCGCCGCCACCTGCCGGCGCGCCGCCGGTCGGGGCAGGGGCGGGGTTGGCGTTTTGCAGCTTGCGTATCAAGGTTTCAGGGTCGGGCAAATCTGCCACATGGGTCAGGCGGATCACAGCCATTTCGGCCGCCATCATCGCGTTGGGGGCCAGCGCCACCTCTTCCAGCGATTTCAGCAGCATTTGCCACATCCGCGTCAGCACCCGCATCGGCAGGCGCGCAGACATATCAAGGCCGCGCTTACGCTCATCCGGCGGAATCGTCGGGTCATCTGCTGCCTCGGGCGTGATTTTTATGACCGACAGCCAATGCGTAATTTCGGCCAGATCGCGCAGCACGGCCATTGGGTCGGCACCATCGGCATATTGGCCTGCAAGCTCGGTCAGTGCCGCTGCCGCATCGCCGCGCACGACCATATCAAACAGGTCCAGCACGCGGCCACGATCAGCCAGCCCCAGCATGGCGCGCACTTGGTCGGCGGTTGTCTCGCCGGCACCATGGCTGATCGCTTGATCCAGCAAGGATGTCGCATCGCGGGCCGATCCTTCGGCGGCGCGGGTGATCAAGGCCAGTGCATCGTCGGAGATATTCGCGCCTTCGCCCTTGGCAATCTTTTGCAGCAGCGCGATCTGCACCTCTGGCTCAATCCGTTTCAGATCAAAGCGCTGGCAACGCGACAGCACTGTCACAGGAACTTTGCGAATTTCGGTGGTCGCAAAGATGAATTTCACATGGGCAGGCGGTTCTTCCAGCGTTTTCAAAAGCGCGTTGAACGCGTTGGTCGACAGCATGTGCACTTCGTCGATGATATAGATTTTGTAGCGCGCCGATGTGGCGCGGTAGGCGACCGAAGCGATGATTTCGCGGATATCATCGACGCCCGTGCGCGAGGCGGCGTCCATTTCCATCACATCGACGTGGCGGCCTTCCATGATCGACTTGCATTGATCACACACACCACAAGGCTCGGTCGTGGGGCCACCCGTGCCATCGGGGCCAACGCAGTTCAGACCTTTGGCGATAATCCGGGCGGTGGTGGTTTTACCGGTGCCACGAATCCCTGTCATAATAAAGGCTTGGGCGATGCGGTCTGCTGCAAAAGCGTTTTTAAGGGTGCGCACCATCGCCGATTGGCCGACCAAATCGGCAAAGGTTTCGGGCCGGTATTTCCGGGCCAAAACCTGATAGGCGGGTTGGGCAGTCTCTGACATTGCGGTTCCTTGCCATGCGCCACGTGGATTCGGCGTTTGGTGTAATCTAAGACTTCGGTTGCGGCGCGTCCACCCGTGGGGGTAGGGTTGTGGGAAATGAGGGCGGTTCATGTTTTCGATTTCGGAAATTGGCGTGGGCGGTGGCGTGTTGGGGCTGTGCCCTTTGCCGCAAGCGGGCGATGTGGCGGCCTTGTTGGACTGGCGCGCGGATTTGGTACTGAGTTTGGTTGAGTCGCAGGAATTTGCAGCGCTGGCACCCGATTTGAACGCGGCTTTGGCAGCGGCAGGGATTGAACAGCGCTTGTTTCCGATTGCGGATTTTGGTGTGCCTGCGGGCGATTGGGCAGCGATATCAGCGGATTTGCATGCCGGTTTGGCGCAAGGCGCGCGGATTGTGGTGCATTGCCGGGGCGGATGCGGGCGCACGGGGATGATTGCGCTGCGGTTAATGGTGGAATTGGGTGAGGTGCCTGAGGCGGCTTTGGCACGGTTGCGCGGCGTGCGGCCTTGTGTGGTGGAAACCGAGGCGCAAGGCGTTTGGGCGGGCCTTTAGCGTTTCTTGTGCTTTTGCGCGGCTTTGATCTGCTTGGCCACGGCTTTGCCTTTGCCGCGTTTGGTGATGCCGTAGCCTTTGCCCATCGCGGCGCCGGAACTTGCGGTATTCACCGCGTCTTCGGCGGATAGTTTGCGCCAACGGTCTAGGCGGTCGGCGTCAATCTCACCACTTGAAATCGCGGCTTGCACGGCACAACCGGGTTCGCCTTCATGCGCGCAATCGCGGAATTTGCATTGTGCGGCAAGCTCGGTAATCTCGGCAAACGTCACATCAATGCCGGTGGCCGCGTCAGAAACGCCAAGGCCGCGGATGCCGGGGGTGTCGATCAGCCAGCCGCCTTGGGGCAAGGGGTGCAGGCTGCGGGCTGTGGTGGTGTGGCGGCCGCGCGTGTCGTCGCGCACGCCTTGGGTTGCCTCATCGCCGCCGGTCAGCGCGTTGGTCAGGGTGGTTTTGCCTACGCCCGAGGAGCCGGAGAGCGCCACCGTTTTGCCCATCCCACACCACTGCGCCAGCTTTTCCGGCACATCGGGGGCATGGGCATCCAGTACCAAAACCGCGAGGTCGCGGCCCAGTTTTTGCGCCTCAACGGCATAGCTTTCGGGGTCGTCGGTCATGTCGGCCTTGGTCAGCAATATCACGGGTTCCACGCCTGCGTCATGCGCAAGGGTCAGATAGCGTTCCAAGCGGGCCACGTTGAAATCGGCGTTGCAAGAGGTGGTGATAAACAGCGTATCGATATTGGCACCGATCAGGCGGTACTCGCCGATATTGCGACTGCCTGCGCGCGAATGGACCCGACGTTGCAGCAGGCTGTGGCGGTCAAGTCGCCTACGCATCACCGATTGGCTGGCAGAAATCATCACCCAATCACCCACGGCAAAACTGCCCGAAGGGTGGCCATTGGGCAGCGCCACTTCGCGCGGTCCATCGGCTGTTAGAACGGCTAAACGGTCGCGGTGCACTTGGGCCACGCGGGCAGGCAGGCTGCCCTCATCCTCGGGCGTGATTTGGCCCGCGAATTCATCGCTCCAACCAAGATCGTCCAGCGAAGGGTTTTGTTCAGGGGAAATGGCGCGATGTCCCAGTGCGGGCGGCCAAATTGCGCCGCGTGGGGTAGGGTGAGAGGCTGGACATCGACCCAAGTGGGGCTCGTTGTGGCTGCTTCCTTCCGGACCTGACCAGGTTGGCGAGGCACTTGCCCGCGCCAACCTCTCAAGCTTCATATAGGCCGGGGCTACGGGATTCGCAAGATCACTTGGGCAAAAGACCGATTTCACGTGCGCCGGTTAATAGATCGGGGGCAACCAGATGCGCAAAGCGGCCCGAGGCTGGGTTGATATCAGGCACTTGGACCACGATCATGCCTGCGCGGTGGGCGGCCTCGGCCCCGGCTTCGCTGTCTTCAAAGGCCACACAGCGCGTGGGGTCGACGTCCAAAAGCTTTGCTGCCAGCAAGAACGGATCGGGGGCGGGCTTGGCGTGGCTAACGTCGTTGAACGTGACGAAATGGCGGAAATAGGCGGCGATATCGGTCACGCCCATTTTAAAATCCAATTGCGCGCGGGTGGATGAGGTGGCAAGCGCCATCGGCAGTTCGATTGCTCTCAGCAATTCATGTGTGCCGGGTTTTAGCGGGATGCCTTGGCTATACTGTTCAATAACCCGGCGCTTCCAAACCAGCGCAAAAGCGTCAAAATCCATCTTGGGAAAATGGGCGCGCACGATGCCTGCGCCTGTCACATCATCGCGCCCGATCAGCCCGTGCAAAAACGCGGGGTCAACCACCTCACCACAGTCGGCAAAGGCTTGCAGACCCGCCGCTTGGGTCAGGCTTTCGGTGTCCAGCAAAGTGCCGTCCAGATCAAAGATAACTGCGTCATACATGCGTATGTTTTCCGTATGCTGTCCGTATGCTTTGCGTACATACGCCTGTGGGCGCTATCAAATGCCCGCGTCGATGATGGCCTTGGCCAAAATGGGCACAGTGCGGGCGTTCAGGCCTGCGATGTTCATGCGGCTGTCGCCCACCATGTAGATCCCATGATCCCGACGCAGGGTTTCGACCTGTTCGGGGGTCGCCCCCAGCCGCGAAAACATGCCGCGATGCTGGGCCAGAAAACCGAAGCGGTCCGAGCCGGACAGGCGGCGCAATTCAGCCGCAAGGGTTTCGCGCAAGGTCAGCATGTTCTGGCGCACCTCCTCCAACTCGGCCTGCCAATCGGCGCGCAAGGTGGGGTCGTTCAAAATCATCGTCACAAGGCGCGCGCCATGGTCGGGCGGAAAGCTGAAGTTCTGGCGGTTGAGAAAGGCAAGGTTGCCTTGCACAACGGCCCGCATATCGGCGCGGGGGGATACGGCGATCAAAATCCCGGTCCGTTCGCGGTAGATCCCGAAATTCTTGGAACAAGATGCGGCGATCAGCAATTCGGGCAGGCGGCTGGCCAGCAGACGCATGCCTGCGGCGTCTTGTTCCAGCCCATCACCAAAGCCTTGGTAGGCAATATCAATAAACGGAATCGCCCCGGTTTTTTCGAGCATCTCTGCCACGGCAGCCCATTGCGGCAAGGTCAGATTGGCACCAGTTGGGTTGTGGCAGCAGGCGTGCAGCAAGACCACATCACCCGCCTTGACCTGTGCCAAATCGGCCAACATGCCCTCAAAGTCTACGCCCCGCGTTTCATCATCGAAATATCGATACTCGGCCATTTTCATGCCCAGATATTTGATGATTGACGGGTGGTTGGGCCAAGTGGGGTTGGACAGCCAAACGGTCGCATCAGGGCTGGCCAGTTTTATCAGCTCCAGCGCTTGCCGAATGGCCCCGGTCCCGCCCGGTGTTGCCACAGCCGACAGGCGGTCATTTGGCACCACGCCGTCCAAAAGCAAGGCCTGCATCGCCTCGGCATAGGCAGGCTCACCCGCAAGGCCGGTGTAGGTTTTGGTTGTTTCGGTTTCCCACAGCTGTTTTTCTGCTGCCTTGACCGCCCGCATCACAGGCGTCAAGCCTGTCGCGTCCTTATAGACGCCCACGCCAAGATCGATCTTGGTATCGCGCGGATCATCCTTGTACATCTGGATCAGTTGCAGGATTTTGTCTTGCGGTTGGGCATGCAGGGCGTTCAGCATATCTAGCACTTTCAAGAGGGGGGTGGGTTAGAGCGCGTGTAAAATCTGAGGCTTCGTATGTCTTGGTTTTCAGTCAATCTGAATCAGATCGACTGAAAACCGCTTTAACCTTTGGCGATGGGCAGGTCGTCAAACATGCCCCATTCCGACCATGAGCCATCATAAAGCGCGTGATCGCGGTGGCCGATGCGCTCTAAACCAAGGGTGAGGATTGCGGCGGTTACGCCTGATCCGCAGGTGGTGATCACAGGTTTGGACAAATCAACGCCTGCCGCCTCAAACGCGGCTTTCAGCGCAGGTGGGGCTTTCATCGTCGCGTTTTCGTTCAGCAAATCTGCAAAGGGGAGGTTTTTGGAATTGGGGATACGACCTTTGCGCAGGCCGGGGCGCGGTTCGTCCACCTCTCCCTTGAAACGGGGCGCGGCGCGGGCGTCGATGATCTCAGTTTGGGCCAGTTTGGAGGCTTGGGCCACTTGCGTCACATCTTTGACCATGCCCGACTGGCGCTGCACGGTGATATGGCGGTCGCGGGCGATGGGGGGCATATCTTCAATTTCGCGGCCTTCGGCTTGCCATTTCGGCAGGCCACCATCCAACACGGCGATATCCATCTTGCCCATCAGGCGGAATGTCCACCATACACGCGCCGCCGAAAACAGGCCCGTGCTGTCATAGACAACCACTTGATGCCCGTCGCCAACACCCATCGCGCGCATCCGGCTGATGAACTTTTCTACTGGAGGCGCCATATGCGGCAGATCAGATCGGTGGTCTGCAATCTCATCAATATCAAAGAACCGCGCGCCGGGGATATGGGCGCTGACATATTCGGCCTTTGCGTCGCGGCCCGTTGCAGGCATGTGCCACGAGGCATCAATGATCCGCAGATCAGGGTCTTTCAGGTGCTGGGCTAGCCAATCGGTGGACACCAGCGTTTTGGGGTCATCTTGCGGGGCGGGGGTCATTTGAGGCTCCTTGCGGCAATGATGCGGAATAGGGATACGGTGGGCGTTGGTCCGGGTATATCGGATGCGGCGCGTGTGGCAAGGCCAGTGGATGGGTTCGCAACGCAAAACGGCAAGTGTACAAAGGCAAGGGCCACGTTGAGTGCGGTAAATGGGCATAATTCCGCATTATTGTTGTGCATAAGGCCAGCTTGGCCACAATTGGCGGCACCAACATAGATCAAACCGCGCCTTGGTCAAAAATTGCGCGGAAGTTACCGGTTTTGTTTTAGCAGGCGGGCCTTTTGCCTGTCCCAATCGCGCTTGGCCGAGGTTTCACGCTTGTCCGCGTTCTTTTTACCCTTGGCGATCCCGATCTTGAGTTTGACCATGCCACGCTCATTGAAATACATCTTCAACGGCACAATCGTCATGCCTTCGCGCGCGGTGGCATTCCAAAGGCGTGCCAGTTCCTTGCGCGATACCAAAAGCTTGCGCTTGCGGCGCTCTTCGTGGCCCCAGGTTTTGGCTTGCAGATAGGGCGCGATATAGCAGTTGATCAGCCACAACTCGCCATCTTCTACGCTTGCATAGCTTTCGGCGATATTGGACCCACCTTGGCGCAGCGATTTCACCTCGGACCCCAGCAGCATTATGCCGGCCTCGATATCATCCTCGATCGCGAAATCGAACCGCGCGCGGCGATTTTCTGCAATCAGTTTGGAATTGGGGTCGCTGTGTTTTACCATGGTCCCCATCAGATAGGGGCTAGACACGCAACTGTCCAGATAGGGACCGTCGCGCACCGAACTTGAACGACCTAAGTTGGCAAAGGAAAAGCATGTTTTTACAAATTGCCATAGGCACCGGGTTGATGATGTTGTCGATTGCGGTGGGTGGTGCGGGGATTTTGACGATGGAAACGGGCTTTTCCCATGGTCACCATTGGTTGATCCGAGAGCCGCACAGACCAAAGCTGTTGCTGGTCATGCTGGGCGTGTCCTTTGTGGTGCTGGGGATCATCACCGCAGGGGTCTGGATCTGGGCGCTGGCCTTTTATCTACTGGGAATTTTCGTGACGCTAGAGGCGTCGGTTTATTTCTCATTGGTCAGTTTCACGACGCTTGGCTTTGGTGATGTGTTGCTACCGCGCGAATGGCGCTTGCTGAGCGGGATGGCAGCCGCGAATGGGTTGCTGAATTTCGGCCTGTTGACCGCGCTGTTGGTCGAGGCGCTGCGCCATGTGCGGCTGGGGCAAATGAACGCCCGCAAGCGGAAGGATTGATCAATTTGCCTTGCGCCCCCGCAGCAGGGTGTAAATACCCGAGGCCACGATAATCGCGCTGCCGAGCAGGGTGGCCGCATCAGGGCGTTCTGCAAAGACCAGCATGCCAAAGATCAGCGCGAACAAAAGGCGGGTATAACGGAACGGGGTGACGACCGACACCTCACCCACCCGCATTGCCGCCGTCAGCGCGTAATAGCCTGCAACCCCAAACAGCGTGGCCCCGGCAAGGGCCAAGCTGGCATTTGTATCTGGCACTACCGCGCCGCCGGTCCAGGCCAGAAGGCCCGCGCCGGTTGGCACCATCATGGCAAAGCCGTAAACGCCAAGCGTCAGGTTCGACAAGGTTTTGGGCGCGGCCCGTGTGGCCAGGTCGCGCCCGGCAAAGCCCAGCATCCCCAATACGGCTAAAATGGACAAAGGCGTGAACCCTGCCAACCCCGGCCGCAAGATGATCAAAACCCCGACAAACCCGGCCATGATCGCCGCCCAGCGTCGCCAGCCCACCTGCTCGCCAAACACCAAAGCCGCCCCCGCGACGACCACCAAAGGTGTGGCTTGTAAGATGGCTGAGGCCGAAGACAGCGGTGTCAGCGCGATTGCAAGGGTGTAGAACAAGCGGCCCATCACCTCAAACACCGCGCGGGTCAGGATTGGGGTGGACAGGATGGCAGGGTTCAATAGCCGCGCGCCTTGGGATTTGGCGAGGATGGCAAAGCCTATCATGCCCGCCGCGCCAAAGATCATCAGAATTTGGCCTACGGGAACCTGACGGGCGGCGGTTTTCAGAAACATATCCTCAACCGCAAAGCCCGCCATTGCGGCAATCATCAACAGGCCGCCGCGCATATTATTGTTCATGGCTGGGCCTTGGTTTGGGGGAACCCGTTTCGTGTAGCGCGTTATGGGCAATCGGTCCAGCGCCCGCAGCTTAGGCAGGTAGGCGCAAGCTGTCGGGGTGCAAGTGGCCCGTTTTCACGTAGATCAAGCAGCCCTCATCCGACCAAGGCTGGTGGCGCGATTGATGTGGGCTGCGCAGCCAGCTGCCGGCGGGATAGCTGCCGTGTTCATCTTGAAAGGTGCCTTCAATCACAAAGATCTCTTCACCGCCCCAATGGGCATGGGGGGTAAAGCGGGTGCCGGGCGCCCAACGTACAAGGGCCACGTTTTCGCTGGGGCCGCTGTGCAATGGCAGTACAGACAGGCCTGCAACCATGCCCGGACGAAAGGTGGCATTTGCGCTGTCGATCTTCACAGGCACAGTATCGGCCGGATCAAACTGATGCAGTTTGACAAAGATCGTGCAGCCTTCTTTGGTGTGGGGCGTATGGCTGGTGCCGATGGGGTTGCGGATATAGCTGCCTGCCGGATAATCGCCGGTTTCATCCGAAAACACACCGTCCAACACAAAAAACTCTTCGCCACCGCCATGGGTATGGGCGTCAAACTGACTGTCGGGGGCAAAGCGCACAAGGCTGGTGGCGCGCGCCACCTCATCGCCGACACGGTCCAGCATCATCCGGGTTACCCCAGCGGCGGGGGACGCGACCCAATCGTGGTCTTGTGGGCGCACAACCACCCGTTGGGTGAAATCAGCATTCAAACGCATGAAGTATCCTTTCAAGCCCTGCACCACACCCGGCACGGCCATTTGGCGCGCCGGGTTTACGGTAAAGGTTCGATCAGTTGATCAGACCAGCGTGGCGCATCGCGTCCTTGATCTTGGACTTGGTGCCATCGGTCAGGCCCACAAGCGGCAAACGAACATCGGGCGCGCACAAGCCCAGCACGGACAGGCCATATTTCACGCCAACCAATCCGGGTTCGGTGAAAATAGCCTCGTGCAGCGGCATCAGGCGGTCTTGGTATTGCAGGGCCTTGGCATAATCGCCTGCCAGCATCGCCTCTTGGAATTCGGCACAGAGGCGCGGGGCCACGTTGGCGGTCACAGAAATGCACCCAACGCCACCATGGGCGTTAAAGCCCAAAGCGGTCGCATCCTCGGCTGAAAGCTGCATGAAATCGGGGCCACACAGTTCACGCTGCTGGCTGACGCGTTCCATTTTGCCAACCGCATCCTTGACGCCGATAATGCGCGGCAGCTTGGCCAACGCGCCCATCGTTTCGGGTAGCATATCGACACAAGACCGGCCCGGAATGTTGTAAATGACAATCGGCAGGGTGCAGCAGTCGTGCAAGGCGGTGTAATGCGCGATTAGGCCTGCTTGGGTGGGGCGGTTGTAGTAAGGTGTCACGACAAGGGCCGCATTCGCGCCCACACGTTCGGCATGTTTGATCAGGCCCATCGCCTCGGCGGTGTTGTTGCTGCCTGTGCCTGCGATCACCGGCACGCGGCCTGCAACGGCCTTGACCACCTCTTCAATCACCAATTCATGCTCGGAATGGCTGAGTGTCGGGCTTTCGCCTGTGGTCCCAACCGGAACAATCCCGTGGCTGCCCTCAGCGATCTGCCAATCGACAAGTTTCTTCAGCGTATCCAGATCCACTTTGCCGTTCTTGAACGGCGTGACCAAAGCAGGCATTGATCCTTTGAACATGGTACGCGTCTCCTTGTGCGACTGGGGCGCGCGGTTGAGTCGCCCCATTGGTTTCGTGCGCCTTCCTAGCGCTATGTGGGACGCTTGCCAAGCATAGCGCAAGATTGCCTGCACGCGGGGATGTGAGTTGCACCCCGACAGGCACGGTGGCAAGTTGGCGGTTATGAAAACAACACATATCTATCGTCCTTTCCCCCTTCTGCGCGTTTGCGCGATGTCCTTGGTTTTGCTGGGGCTTGGCCATGCCACGCCGGCCCGCGCCGATGCTGCGGGTGACTTGCGCGCGGCCCTTACCTTGGCGGGTAGCCGTGATTGGGACCGCGCCCTTGCCACGGCCCCGTCCGGGGTGGCGCGTGACGTGATTGAATGGCAGCGCTTGCGGGCGGGCGATGGATTGCTGGGAGAATACGAGGCATTTTTGATGCGCCGCCCTGATTGGCCGGGCCTTGCATGGCTGCACCAAAAGGGTGAGGTGGCAGTTGCACGCTCTACCACGCCCGACCGTGTTGTTGCCTATTTCAAGTCTGACAAACCCTCGACTGCGGCAGGCTCTATGGCGTTGGTCAAGGCCTATGCTGGCTTGGGCAACGCTGATGCGGCCGGGGCCGAGGCGCGGCGCGCATGGGTTCAATTGCGATTTGATGCGGGCGAACAGGCCGAAATGCTGGGCTTGCAAGGCCGCGCGTTGCAGGCTGTTCATGCCAAGCGGATGGATATGTTGCTGTGGGCCGGGCGTGACGGTGAGGCGCTGCAACTGATGCCGTTGGTGTCGCCGGGGCTGCAAGCGCTGGCCCGTGCGCGCATTGCCCTTCAGGCCTTGCAAGACGGTGTGGATGGCCTGATCGCTGCCGTGCCTGCGGCCGAGGCCGGCAATGCAGGCCTTGCCTATGACCGTTTTGCGTGGCGGGCGCGCAAGGGCAATCTGGATGGGGCGCTGTCGCTTATCCTTGAACGCTCGGTTTCTGCGGCGTCTTTGGGGCGGCCTGACGCATGGGCTGATCGCCGCGCCCGCCTTGCCCGTGATCTGGTTCAAGCCGGGCGGATGGGCGAAGGCTACCGTGTTGCCGCGTCACATCACCTTACCGAAGGTGGCGATTATGCCGAGTTGGAGTTTTTGGCAGGCTTTATCGCGTTTCGTAAACTGAACGACCCGATGACCGCCCGCCGCCATTTCCAGCATTTGAAACAAGGCGTCAGCACCCCCATCAGCCTGAGCCGCGCGCAGTATTGGGAAGGTCGCGCCGAAGAAGCGCTGGGCAACCTTGCCGCCGCCCGTGTGGCGTTTGAAGCCGGGGCCAAGCATCAGACCGCCTATTACGGCCTGCTGTCGGCGGAAAAGCTGGGCTTGCCGCTGGATGCGACTTTGCTTGCCGATGCGCGGCCTGCTGATTGGGGTAAGGCGGCTTTTGCCAAGTCGTCCGTGCTGGAGGCGGCAAAGCTGTTGCTGGCTGCGGGCGATTTGGAGTTGGGTAAGCGGTTTGTTTTGCATCTGGCCGAAAGCCTTGGCCCGGTTGAACTTGGCCAGCTTGCCGATTTTGCCTTGCAAAACCGTCAGCCGCACATCGCGGTGTTGATTGGCAAACAGGCAGCCTCGCGCGGGGTTATCCTGCCGCACGCGTATTTTCCGGTGGTCGATATGGTGCCGGATGGGTTGGCGGTTAGTCGGGCGCTGGCCTTGTCTATCGCGCGGCGGGAAAGTGAGTTTAACGTGGGTGTGGTTAGCCCAGCAGGGGCTTTGGGCCTGATGCAGGTGATGCCTGGCACGGCCAAGATGATGGCCGCGAAAACGGGCAAACCCTATGCGCTTGGGCAATTGACCACGGACCCCGCCTATAACGTTGGGCTTGGCGCGGCCTATCTGGCGCAATTGGTCGAAGAGTTTGGCCCGGCCGTGGCCTTGATCGCGTCGGGCTATAACGCCGGGCCGGGGCGTCCGCGCCGCTGGGTCACAGAATTTGGCGACCCACGACAGCCGGGTGTGGATGTGGTTGATTGGGTGGAAACCATCCCGTTCAGCGAAACCCGCACCTATGTGATGCGGGTGGTGGAATCGCTGGTGATCTACCGCGCCAAGCTGCGTGGGTCGGTTGCTGTGGTCAATGTCACCTCTGAATTGACGGGTCGCTGAGGGTTACGCCTTCAACGCCGCCGCCCGCACTTGGCTTAGGGTTTGGCCGGTGGTCAGCATATCTGGGTCCAGCTTCAATTCGATCACTGACAGCACGCCACTGGCCTGCGCACGGGCAAAGGCTGCCGGGAAATCGGCCTGATCGGTCACCGTTTCGCCATGCCCGCCGTAGGCCCGCGCAAGGGCCGCAAAGTCCGGGTTGGCAAGGTCTGTGCCCGATGGGCGGCCCGGATAGTGCCGTTCCTGGTGCATACGGATCGTGCCATAGCGGCCATTGTTGGCGACAATCACAATCGGCTTGGCCCCATGCTGCACGGCTGTCGACATTTCATTACAGGTCATTTGAAAGCAACCATCCCCCGCCATACAGACCACAGTTTTGTCAGGGTTGTGCAACGACGCCGCCACCGATGCCGGAAAGCCGTAGCCCATAGACCCGGACGTAGGTGCAAGCTGTGTGCCGAACTGGCGAAAGCGGTAATAGCGGTGCAAAAACGCCGCGTAATTGCCCGCGCCATTGGTGATGATGCTGTCATGCGCAAGATTGGCGGCAAGCCATGCCACAACCTGCTCTAGCTTCACCGCGCCCGGCGTCTCAGTTGGCTTTTGCCATGCCTCATACTCGTTGCGGGCCTCTGCTGTCCAATCGGCCCAACTGCCTTGCCCTTTGGTTTCGGCCAAAGCATGCACCACATCGGCAGTGGGGGCGGCAATGCCGAGCGCAGGGTGGAACACGCGGCCCAATTCATCCGGGTCGGCATGAATGTGCAAAATGCGCGGGCCGGGGCGGGTTGGGTCAAGGATCGCATAGCCATCGGTCGCGATATCGCCCAAGCGCGACCCCAACACCAAAATCGTATCCGCCTGTGCCAACCGCTGGCCCAATTTCGGGTTCATTCCTACGCCGAGGTCGCCTGCGTAAAGCGGGTGATCGTTGTTCAATCGGTCTTGGCGGCGAAAGGTGACCGCAACAGGCAGGTTCCAGTTTTCTGCAAACCGCGCCAAAGCATCGCTTGCTGCTTGGTTCCAGCCCGGACCGCCTGCAACCACCAAGGGGCGCTGGGCGGTTTGCAGGGCTTGCGTGATCGCATCAACTTGCGCTGCACTGATTGCTGCCGGGCGGGGTGCGGGTGCGGGCAGGTCGGCCACATCGGCGTGGCTTGACAGCATATCCTCGGGCAGGGCCAAAATAACCGGGCCGGGGCGGCCTGAACAGGCCACATGAAACGCGCGGCTGATGTATTCGGGCAGGCGTTCAATCTGGTCCACCTCGGCGGTCCATTTCGCCAAAGTGCCAAAGACCGCGCGGTAATCCACCTCTTGAAACGCTTCACGGTCCCGGTGCGCACGGGCGATCTGGCCCACAAACACGACCATCGGCGTGCTGTCTTGTTTGGCAATGTGGATCCCGGCCGACGCATTGGTGGCCCCCGGCCCGCGTGTCACAAACAACACCCCCGGCTTGCCGGTCATCTTGCCATGCGCCTCGGCCATCATCGCGGCCCCGCCTTCTTGGCGACACACGATGTTTTGGATGCCGCTGTCATGCAGGCCGTCAAGTGCTGCCAAAAAGCTTTCGCCCGGTACGGAAAACACGCGGGCCACGCCTTGGGCCACCAGTTGATCCACCAATATCTGCCCGCCGTGCCGCATGATCGTGCCCTTCCGTAATCACAACTTCGGGTGACATTGCGCCGGGGCGAGGTTGGGTTCAAGGGGGGGCTAGGGCCTAAAGGCTGGCCGCAATCGCAAAGTCATCGGGGATGGTGTCGCGCCCGTCCAACACCAAATCGACCATGCAGGCGGCAACTCCGGACGCCATGCCAAAGCCGATTTTGAAACCCCCGTTGGCGATGAAATGGCCGGGCTTGTCGGGCCACGCCCCCAGCATCGGCGCGCGGCTGCGGCTGCGGGGGCGAATACCTGCCCAGCGTTCCACAACTGGCGCGGCAGCAAGGCAAGGCAGCGCTGCGCGGGCCTTTGCGATCAGCGCATCCAGCTGCACATCGGTGCTGGCCGCATCTTCCCAATCCCGCTCGGACGTTGATCCAATCGCCACCGTGCCATCGCCATGCCCGATGATATGGAGCCCATCGGTAAAGATTTGCGGCAACAGCCCAGCGTCAAACCGCAAGGCCGCCGCTTGCCCTTTGACCCCACCCCCCACAGCCCGCGCGCGCCCGTCAGACGCGGCAAGCAGGCCGGTGTAACCCGTGGCCCAAATCTGCGGGCCGGGTGTGGGGTCCACTGCCCCAATCATCACCTCGCCGCCCTTGGCCTTTATCGCAGCCACCAGTGCCGCGCAGGCCGCACGCGGATGCAGGCGGGCGGTCAGCGTGTCATGGATCAACCAACCGCTTGGGCTGTGCGGTTCCCACGCAGCGCCGGTTGCGGGGATCACGTCCCATGTGGCGCGGCCTTGCCAAAGGTGTTTCGCCGTTTCCGCCCGTGCATGGGCCAGCGCCAAACCGGGCGCATCGGCTATGGGTTGCAGGCGACCACTGCGCGCATACATCGGGTCCACGCCCCCCGCCGCTTGCACTTGGTCCCACCACGTTTCCGCGCCCAACAAACACGCCAGCTGAAACGCCTTTTTGCTGTTCCAGTTTTCTGGAACATGGGGTGCCAGCGCGCCCACAATCCCGCCAGATGATCCGGCACCCACGCGCGCCACCTCAACCACCCGCACGCGCGCCCCGCGCAGCAATGCGACCCACGCGATGGACAGGCCAAAGATGCCCGCGCCGTGCACTGTCAGATCTGGCGTTGCCATTCACTGTCCCTTTGCCCATTGTCGCCTTGATTCCACCCTTAGGCGAATTCCCAGTGCCAGACCAGAATAACCCTGAAACCCACGCCGCGTTGGACTGGCGCGATGGTGGTTTGCCGATATCAATCCAGTTTGATGACCCCTATTTCAGCCTTGCCAATGGGTTAGAGGAAACCCGCCATGTTTTCTTGGCCGGCAACGACCTGCCCGCGCGGCTGCGCCCCGGTTTTCACATTGCGGAATTGGGGTTTGGCACGGGCCTGAACCTTCTGGCCACGCGCATTGCCGCAGGGCAAACCCCGCTCCGCTATACCTCGTTTGAGGCGTATCCGATGGCCGCCCCCGATATTGCCCGCGCCTTGCAAGCCTTTCCCGAAGCGCGCGCTGTGGCAGATGAATTTCTGACCCAGTGGTCGCAAGGCGCGCGCCAGTTCCAGCTTGGCCCCATCGCGGTGCAGGTGATTATCGGTGACGCCCGCACCACCTTGCCCGCATGGGATGGTCGCGCCGATGCGTGGTATCTGGACGGCTTTTCCCCCGCCAAAAACCCTGAGCTGTGGAATGAGGCGCTGATGGCCGAGGTTGCAGCCCACACCAACCCCGGCGGTACATTCGCCACCTACACTGCGGCGGGTTTTGTGCGTCGGGGGTTGCAGGCCGCAGGATTTGCGGTAGAGCGGCGCAAAGGCCACGGCCACAAGCGCCACATGGCCACAGGAAAGCTGCAGTAGTGACCATTCAAAACACCCGTCTTGGCATGATGTTGATGATCGCGACGGTGTTTGTGTTCGCCGTCCAAGACGGATTCTCGCGCTATTTGGCGGGTGGTTACAGCGTGCTGATGATCGTTATGGTGCGCTATTGGGTGTTTGCGGCCTTTGTCATGGTCCAAGCCGTGATGAAAGGTGGCGGTTTGCGAAACGCCGTGCGCACCCGCCACCCTTGGCTGCAAATCGCGCGGTCCGTCCTGCTGATAACCGAGATTTGCGTGATGGTGTTCGCCTACAACCGCATCGGCCTGATCAACACCCACGCGATTTTTGCCGTTTGCCCGCTGTTGGTGGCGGGGCTTGCCATGCCGATTTTGGGCGAAAAGGTGGGCTGGCGGCGCTGGACTGCGATTGTCATCGGCATGGTCGGGGTCGCCATCATCTTGCAACCCGACGGCGGCGTGTTCTCGCTCGACAGCCTTCTGCCCTTGGCCAGCGCCTTCATGTTCGCGCTCTACAGCTTGCTCACGCGTCTTGCCACGCGGGATGAGCCTGCGTTTATTTCCTTTTTCTGGTCGGGCATCATCGGCTGCGTTTTGATGACCATCGTCGGCCTGCCTTACCTGACCGCAATGGTCCCGTTCGATTTGCTAATGATCGCGGTTTACTCCTTCCTTGCGCTCTTCGGCCACTACTTGCTGATCCGCAGCTATTCGATAGCCGAGGCGAGTGCTTTGCAACCTTTTGCTTATTTGCAGATCGTGTTCGTCACCATCATCGCAATGGTGGTGTTTGATGAGGTGCTGCATCTGAACGTGATCATCGGGGGGGGTATCGTTGTTCTGGCAGGTCTGTTCACCGTGATCCGCAGCCGCCAGAAAAACCAAGGCAAGGCGCTGCGGGTTTCGCAAAGGTGACCGACCAAAACACCAGACTGGGCATTTGGCTAATGGTCGCGGTGACGTTTGTGTTTTCCATGCAAGACGGGATTTCGCGGCATTTGGCGGGCGAATACAACGTGATGATGGTGGTGATGATCCGCTATTGGTTCTTTGCCGCGTTTGTCATTTGGGTCGCGTGGCGCCGCGCAGGCGGTCTTCGCGCGGCATCGGCCACCAAGCACCCGATCCTGCAGCCGTTGCGCGGGCTGCTGCTCGCGGTGCAAATCTGGCTGCTGGTTTTGGGCTTTGTCAAACTGGGGCTGGTCGGCAACCACGCGGTGTTCGCCTCCAACCCCCTGCTCATCGCCGCACTTTCTGGCCCGATATTGGGAGAGGTGGTGGGTTGGCGGCGTTGGACGGCCATCGCGATTGGTTTTGTCGGCGTGCTGATCATCTTGCAGCCGGGGTTTGCCGTGTTTTCGCCCTTTGCCCTGCTGCCTTTGGTGGCGGCCCTGATGTTCGCGATTTACGGCCTGTTGACCCGCTATGTCGGGCGCAAAGACAGTGCTGCAGTGTCATTCTTTTGGATCGGCACGGTTGGTGCGGTCATAACCACATTGGCCGGGATGGGCTGGTGGGAACCGATGATCGCCACGGATTGGGCATGGATGGCGGCGCTTTGCGTCACGGGGGCCACAGGCCACTACATGCTGATCCGCGCCTATGAGGTGGCCGAGGCCTCGGCAATCCAACCTTTTGCCTATCTGCAGTTGGTGTTCGCCTCGGCCCTTGGCATCACCGTTTTTGGTGAGGTGTTGGAACTGCACGTGGCCATCGGGGCTGCGGTGGTTGTGGCGGCGGGCCTGTTCACCCTCTGGCGCGCCCGTCGGTCGCAGGCCGGGCCTTAAAGCGCTTTGATGAACACCAACGATGTCGGCCCTTCAAACCCCGGATGGCTGGTTGACCCCACCTGCTTGAACCCAAGCGCGAAAAAGATGGCGTGATTTTCGACCAACTCGATCCGTGATTGCAGTTCCAGTTGGGGCAGGCCAAGTGCGCGCGCCCGCGCTTTGGCATGGTCGATCAAGATATGCGCGTAGCCTTTAGCTTGCCATGGCGGGTCTACCGACAAACGCCCCAGATGCAGCGCATGTGGCTTTGGCGTCAGCACCATACAGGCACGCGCAGGGCGGCCAACCACCCAAACCTCGCCTTGATGCCTGGCCAAATCCTGTGCTGTCATTTTGTGCAATGATGATGGCGGGTCAATTCGGCCTTCCATCCCGGCAAACGCACGTTTCATCAGCGCAAGCAGCGCCGTCCAATCATAGGGGTCTTTGGGTTGAAACGGAGTCATGGCGGCATCCTTCGTCGGGGCAGACTCTCCGCCCGGTGACCTGCCCGGTCAAGTGAATTTTGCGATCTTGCGATGTGATGTTAGGATTTATCCTCAATGAACAACCCACCCGTTGCCATGGCTGCCTAGCCGACTAGATTGTGCATCCCGATTTCAAACTAGACCCACACGCGCGCAAATACGCCCGACAATGCCAAGATGTTGTGGATAAGCCGCTTATCACCGCAGGATGCTGGGGGTTAACGGGTTGACACATTCCGTGAGGGGGCCGACCATCGCGGACCATACAGAATCAACGGTGCCTCGACTTTGCGTTTCAACCGCCTTCGCCTCAATGGCTTTAAAAGCTTTGTCGACCCCACGGATTTGATCATCCATGAGGGTCTTACAGGTGTGGTTGGTCCCAATGGCTGTGGTAAATCCAACCTGCTTGAGGCTCTGCGCTGGGTGATGGGCGAAAACCGCCCCACAGCCATGCGCGGCGGCGGGATGGAGGATGTGATTTTCGCGGGCACCTCCAGCCGCCCCGCCCGCAACTTTGCTGAAGTGGCGCTGGTGATTGACAACCAAGACCGCCTTGCGCCCTCGGGGTTCAATGATGCGGATCAGATTGAAATCACCCGCCGCATCACCCGCGATGCCGGATCAGCGTATAAAGCGAATACGCGGGATGTACGGGCGCGTGACATCCAAATGCTGTTCGCAGATGCCTCGACCGGCGCGCATTCGCCGGCACTTGTGCGCCAAGGCCAGATCGCCGAATTGATCAACGCCAAGCCCAAAGCGCGGCGCCGGATTTTGGAAGAAGCAGCCGGCATTTCAGGCCTGTACCAGCGCCGACATGAGGCTGAACTGCGGCTGACCGCAACAGAAACCAATCTGTCCCGCGTTGATGATGTGCTGGAGGCGATGGCAGCCCAGCTTGGCACACTTGCCCGTCAGGCCCGTCAAGCCGCCCGCTACCGTGAAATTGGCACCGAATTGCGCCGCGCCGAAGGGATGCTTTTGTTCCGCCGTTGGCGCGAGGCGGA
>CBDTUV010000013.1:0-20234 GCA_965363575.1 uncultured Pseudorhodobacter sp.
TCTCGGGCGTGGAAAACTGCACGCCTTGGGTTTGTTTACCGTCCCGCAAGGTGGTGTCGAAAAGGTAGAGGCGTTCTTTCACAACATTGCCCCCCTTTCATCTTGGCAAAAATACCTTCGGGGGTGTTGCTTTGCACCGCAAAGCAACTTCGGGGGCAGACAGCCCCCGACGGTGCCCAACCAAACCAACGTCATAAAATGGCCTCCAGCTTGGCGGCATCAAACCCGACATCTGGCACCAAGACCACCCCGTCCTTGCTCATTCGCACCTCAACCCCCGCCGCAACAAATGCCGCTTTTAGCGCGTCCACTTCCGAAAAATCCTTCGACAGCTTGGCTGCTGCCCAAACACGGGCCAAGTGGTCCGCCAAACCAGTCATATCCACCGCATCGGCCCAATCACCCATCCCGTTATCCAACAACCCCATCAAACGCGCCGAGGTCAGCAGACCGGCATAATCACCTTGCCCCGCCGCCTCATGCAATGCCGCCAAGGCGCCCGCCGTGTTCAGATCATCCGCAAGCGCTGTGGTGACAGAGGGCAACGGGTTTGCGGCGGGCTCGATGCCCGCTGTAAACCCGCGCCACTTGCGCAACGTGGCCATCGCCTGATCCGCCTTCTCAGACGTCCAATCCATCGTTTTGCGGTAATGGGTTTGCAGGAACACAAAGCGGATCACCTCACCCGGAATTCCCTGATCCAGCAAATCGCGGACGGTAAAGAAATTGCCCAATGATTTGGACATTTTCTTGCCCTCCACCTGCAACATCTCATTGTGCAGCCAGACATTGGCGAACCCTTCATCCGGGTTGGCGCAGCAGCTTTGGGCCAGCTCATTTTCATGGTGGGGAAAGGTCAGGTCCGACCCGCCACCGTGAATATCGAACGATGGCCCCAGCAGCGCCTGCGACATGGCCGAGCATTCGATGTGCCAACCGGGGCGGCCCCGGCCCCAAGGGCTGTCCCAGCCCGGTGTCACCGCATCCGAGGGTTTCCAAAGCACGAAATCCATCGGGTCGCGTTTATAGGGGGCAACCTCTACCCGCGCACCTGCGATCATATCATCGACAGAGCGGCCCGAAAGCTGGCCGTATTCGGGAAACGACCGCACATCGAACAGCACATGGCCTTGGGCCGCATAGGCGTGGCCCTTTGCGATCAAATCCTCGGTCATCGCGATCATCTGGCCAATGTATTCCGTGGCGCGGGGTTCATGGTTGGGGCGCAGGTTTCCCAGCGCGTCCATATCGGCGTGATACCATGCGATGGTTTCCTGCGTTCGCTGGTGGATCAAATCCTCTAGCGTGCCTGCCTCACCTGCCGCTTGGCGGCGCAGGCCTTCGGCGTTGATCTTGTCATCGACATCGGTGAAATTGCGCACATAGGTCACATGGTCTGCGCCGTAAATATGGCGCAAAAGGCGAAACAGCACGTCAAACATGATCACATTGCGCGCATTGCCGATATGGGCGCGGTCATAGACGGTGGGGCCGCACAGGTAAATCCGCACATTCTCGGGGTCAATCGGGGTGAAATCCTCTTTCGCCCGTGTCTTGGAATTGTGCAGTTTGATCAAAGTCATATCCCGTACCTTTGTGCAGCAGCAATCGCGGCGTTCCCGCGCGGGCATATCAACTTCGCCTTTTGATTGGAAACGAAAAGACAACAGGCCCGCGTGACGATGTGTCAGCGGGTAATGCAGCAAATGCAAATGAGGCCTGTGTTTTTCATGGCGTGTGCTTAGCACAGGCAGGGTCTGCGCGCCAAGTCCCTTGTGTGGCGCGCAGGCGCGGTGCATGTTTTGGGGTACCTTGAAAGGATTTTGCGATGTTGCGTGTGCTGTGCTTGATGCTGTTGATGCCCATGGCGGCGATGGCGCAAACCTATCCGGAACCTTTGTCCGATACGGTTAGCGATTATGCCGATTTGTTGCCGCCCGAGGCCGAGGCGCGCGTGACAGCAGCCCTGCAAGCCGCGCGAGAGGAAACCGGGGTTCATATTGTGTTGGCCGTGATTGGGTCGCAGGCGGACTATGGTGGCACGGGCCGTTTTGCCGATTTTGCGACGGGCTGGTTCAACGCTTGGGGGGTCGGTGATGCCACCCGCAATGATGGGATTTTGATATTGGTCGGCACGCGCGACCGGGAAATGCGGATCGCCCTTGGCCACGCCTATGATGTGATGTGGGACGGGCGGGCGCAGCGGGTCATTGATACCGCCATGCTGCCGGCATTTCGGAATGAGGATTACGCCAAGGGGCTTGAGGATGGGGCGATGCTGGCGATTGACCAACTGGCCCGGCCCTTTGCCGCGCATGAGGAAGTGACCGAGGACAGCGGCTTTCCAAGCGCATCGGGCGCGCCGGATGTGCTTGCCATTGTGATGGCCGTTCTGGTGGGGCTTGGCGTGGTTTGGGCAGTTTTTCAGCGCAAGTTTGGCGACATGGTGCTGCGCTTTCGGCGCTGTTCGGTCTGTGGGAGGCGGTCTTTGCACCGGGTGCATGAGGTGACACTGGCCCCCGGCGAGACAACACCGGGTGAGGCGATTGACCATCGCCGCTGTCGCAGTTGCGGCGATGACCACGCGACCGTTCGGGTTTTGCCATCGCTGGCCGATGCGCGGGCGGCGCGCAAAAGCAGTGGGGGCAGCAGCGGCTTTGGCGGGGGCAGTTCAGGCGGTGGCGGTGCCTCGGGTCGGTGGTAGGCGCTCGACAGTGGGAAATTTGAGGGTTAATTGAACGCATGTTCAGTTGAGGCAAAGGGATGAGGCGATGCAAATCAAAGACAGTGCGGTAGTGGTGACAGGCGGGGCGTCGGGCCTTGGGGCTGCGGTGGCGCGGGATTTTGCGGGCAAAGGGGCCGCGGTGGTGCTGTTTGACCGGGATGCGGCGCGCGGCGAGGCCTTGGCCGCAGAGCTTGGGGCCACGTTTGTTGAGGTCGACGTGACGAGCGATGCGTCGGTTCAGGCTGGCGTTTTGGCGGCACGTGCGGCGATGGGCCGGATTTCGGTGCTGGTCAATTGCGCAGGCATTGCCACCGGCGCGCGGATTGTGGGGCGCGACGGGCCGCATGATCTGGCGCTGTTTCAGCGTACGATTGATATCAATCTGGTGGGCAGTTTCAATTGCATGCGGCTTTGCGCGGCTGAAATGGCGGGCAATTCGGCTGTGGACGGCGAACGGGGTGTGGTGATCAACACCGCCTCCATCGCGGCGTTTGACGGGCAAAAGGGGCAAGCGGCCTATGCCGCGTCCAAGGCGGCGATCGCGGGCATGACCTTGCCTGCCGCGCGCGATTTGGCAGGGGTTGGCGTGCGGGTTTGCGCAATTGCACCGGGGGTGTTTTTGACGCCGATGCTGGAAGGTTTGGGGGCAGATCTGCAAGAGGGGTTGGCGGCCGATGTGACCTTTCCCAAGCGCTTGGGCAGACCTGAAGAATTTGCCGCGCTGGCCGCGTTTATTGTGCAGTGCGGGTATCTGAACGGCGAGGTAATCCGGCTGGACGGGGCGCTGCGGATGCGTTGAGCCTGCGGTTTTTGAGTATTTCAGCCAAGATGAAATGGGCGGGGGGATAGCCCCCGCCCATTAGGTTGATTTAGAAACGGAAGCCAACGCGGACTTGCGCTGTGTTGGCGCGGATATCCGTCCCTGTCGCGTCAAAGTTGTTGAAGCGGTGATGGGCAAACTCGGCACCAACAGTCCATTGGTCATTGATGGCGTAATCCATCCCAAGACCGACCAGATAGCCGTTGTCAGAGCGGTCGACGCCACCCAGATTTGCCTTGGCATAGGCTGCGCCAACGGTGCCGTAAACAAGGGTTGAGCCAAGATCATAGCCGCCCATTACTTTCAGCTGTGTGACGCTGTCGAGTTTGCTGGTTGGGTTAAGATCGATACTGGCACCATTATAGGCCAGTTCGGCCCCTGCCACAAACTGACCGAAGTCATAGCGATAACCGGCATGTACGCCACCGATGGCACCATTGCCGTCAACGCCTACAACGTTGGATGACACATCGCCATAGCCCAACTGGCCACCGACATAAAAGCCGGTCCAATCGGCGCTAACCGGGGCCATGATGACGGGGGCAACCATTGGCTCGGCCACAGGCTCTGCCATGCCGCCTGCGAAGGCGGGGGCGCTGAGAGCGGTTGCAACAACGAGGGATGAGATAAACTTCATGAGTTTGGCCTTTCAATTCATGTCGGCGCAAGTGCCGAGGGGTCATGCTAACTTCGGGCAAACGCCGAAGGGCTGTGTGAGCCCTACGTCGTGTACCGTCTTGGAACACAACCTGAATATAGCCCATCGGTTCCCTGATTTTTAGACTGACTCACAGCCCTGTGAACGCCATGGCAAGATCCGGCCCAGAACCGCCGATGCGGAGGGCGGGATCAGCGGGGGGTTGCCGATCTGCGGTTAAAGGGCGGCTTTTTCCTCAAGCATCATCCATTCCGCCTCAAGTGCCGCGAGTTGCGATTGGCGGTCGGCCATCATCTCGGACGCTTTGCGGAATTTGACGGGTTCTTTGGTGAAAAGATCATCGGCCTCAAGCAGCTCACCCAACTTGTTGATTTCAGCTTCCATTTTGGCGATCAGATCGGGTAGGTCTTCAAGCCGCTTGCGTTCGGTAAACGACAAGGTATCGGCACGTTTGGCGTCGGGTTTTGGCGCAGGGATGCTGGTGGTTTTGGCCCTGAACGTGGCCTCGGGCGCCCATTCGGTATCACGCTGGGTCATGTAATCGGTCCAGCCGCCGGGGAACACGCCCACCCTGCCCTGCCCTTCAAGCGCCACGGTCGAGGTAGCGACCCGGTCGATGAAATCGCGGTCGTGGCTGACCAGCAAAACGGTGCCGTCATAGTCGCCAAGGATATCTTGCAGCAGGTCCAGGGTTTCGACGTCAAGGTCGTTGGTCGGTTCGTCGAGGATCAGCAGGTTCGAGGGTTTCGCCATGATGCGGGCAAGGAGCAGACGCGCCTTTTCACCGCCCGAGAGCGAGCGGACAGGGGCGCGGGCCTGCGCCTCGTTGAACAAGAAATCCTTGAGATAGCCTACGACATGCTTGGGCGTACCGCGCACCATGATTTGGTCAGAGCTGCCAGACACGGCCATGCTGGGGTCATTGGTGAGGTTGTCCCAAAGGCTGGCGTTGGGGTCAAGCTGCGCGCGGGTTTGGTCAAACACCGCGATTTCAAGATTAGTGCCAAGGGTGATGGTGCCGGAATCGGGTTGAATTTCGCCCGTGAGCATTTTGAGCAAGGTGGTTTTGCCAATACCATTGGGGCCGACAAAAGCGATGCGGTCACCGCGCAACACGCGCAGATCGAGGTTTTGGACGATATTCGTGTCGCCAAAGGCTTTGGATATACCCTTCGCTTCCACCACCCGCTTGCCCGATGTGGTACCGGATTCGAGTGCCATGGCGGCGGTGCCTTGGCGGCGGATTTGGCCCGCGCGTTCGGCGCGCAGATCGGCCAGCGCGCGCACCCGGCCTTGGTTGCGCTTGCGCCGCGCAGAGATGCCTTCAACCGCCCACCGCGCCTCGGCCTTGATTTTGCGGTCGAGTTTGTGGCGTTGGTCGTCTTCCTCGGCCCAGACGGTTTCGCGCCATTCTTCAAACCCGTCGAACCCGGATTCGCGGCGGCGGACCTGGCCACGGTCTATCCACAGGGTCGCGCGGGTCAGCGCCTTGAGGAAAGCGCGGTCGTGAGAGATCAGGACGAAGGCGGTGCGGGTGGATTTGAGCTCATCTTCCAGCCATTGGATCGCTTGGATATCAAGGTGGTTGGTTGGTTCGTCCAGCAGCATGAGTTCAGGTGCCTCAGCCATCAAGCGCGCGAGGGCTGCGCGGCGGCGTTCGCCGCCAGAGGCAGAGGTGACGAGGGTTTCAGGATTGAATTTCAAGCCTTCGGCGACCATCGCGACCTTGTATTCTTCGCCTTCGGGTAGGTTGGCGGCGGCGTAATCGCCAAGCGTGGTGTAGGCCGACAGATCGGGGTCTTGTTCCATATAGCCGACAGTCACGCCCGGCGGCACGACGCGGGTGCCTGCATCGGGGAGGGTCAGGCCGGCCATGACCTTCATCAATGTGGATTTGCCAGAGCCGTTGCGGCCGACAAGGGCCACGCGGTCACCCGGGTGGACCACGAGATCAAGATTATCAAACACCGGATCACCGCCGAAGGTGAGCATGATACCGGAGAGTTGCAGAAGAGGGGCGCGGGCCATGGGATTCTACTTCGGCCAGTGGCCATAATGGCGAAGGCCGGGGGTTTTGCACCCCCGGACCCCCGCAGGATATTTTTAAACAGAAAAAGGCGGGGTAGTGGTTCGGGGCAGTTTAGAGCCGTCCCTCAGGACATAGTCACACAGAACAAAAAGGGGCGGCGGTTTCGGGCCGCCCCTGATGTTTTAGCCAACCAGTTCGAGGCCGGAGAAGTAGAAGGAGATTTCGCGGGCGGCAGCCTCGGGGCTGTCAGAGCCGTGAACCGAGTTTTCGCCAACCGACAAAGCGAAGTCCTTGCGCACGGTACCGTCTGCAGCGTTGGCTGGGTTGGTGGCGCCCATGATTTCGCGGTTTTTCAGAATGGCACCTTCGCCTTCCAGAACCTGAACGACGATTGGAGCCGAGGACATGAATTCCACCAATTCGCCGTAGAACGGACGCTCAGAGTGTTCTGCGTAAAACGCGCCGGCCTGAGCTGGCGACAAGTGGATGCGCTTTTGCGCGACGATGCGCAGTCCAGCCTCTTCGAACTTGGCATTGATTTTGCCAGTCAGGTTGCGGTTGGTCGCATCGGGCTTGATCATCGACAAGGTGCGTTCTTGGGCCATGGTATTCTCACTTTGATATGCGCGGGAGTCCGCGTGCTGTTTTCTGAGCGCCTGCTAACATGAGAGGGAAGCCTTGAAAAGCCCATCCGGACGCGCGGGGCCTGTTGACGCCGCGTGCTGCATGAGGCAAGGCGTGGGCCATGTTACGTATATCAGATATCACCTACTCCGTCGAAGGCCGCCCGCTGCTTGTGGGCGCCTCTGCTACCATTCCCACAGGCCACAAGGTTGGTCTGGTTGGCCGCAATGGGGCGGGCAAAACCACGTTGTTCCGCCTGATCCGTGGGCAATTGGCGTTGGAGGGCGGCGATATTTCGATGCCGGCCCGGTCGCGCATTGGCGGTGTGGCGCAAGAGGTGCCGTCATCCTCGACCACCTTGCTGCAAACCGTGCTGGAGGCCGATACTGAGCGCGAGTCGTTGATGTTGGAGGCCGAGACTGCCACCGACCCGCACCGTATTGCGGAAGTGCAGGCGCGGCTGAACGATATTGATGCATGGTCTGCCGAAGGGCGGGCTGCGTCTATTCTGAAAGGTTTGGGCTTTGATGCGGCGGCGCAGTTGCGGCCTTGTTCGGATTTTTCGGGCGGCTGGCGGATGCGTGTGGCGCTGGCGGGGGTGCTGTTTGCGCAGCCCGATTTCTTGCTGCTGGACGAGCCGACCAACTATCTGGACCTTGAAGGGTCTTTGTGGCTGGAAAGCTATTTGGCGAAATATCCGCATACCGTGATTATCATTTCGCACGACCGGGGGCTTTTGAACCGCGCGGTGCAAGGGATTTTGCATCTGGATGAGAAAAAGCTGACCTATTGGAACGGCCCTTATGACCAGTTCGCCCGCCAGATGGCGGAACGGCGCGCGGTGTTGCAGGCCGAAGCCAAAAAGCAAGAATTGCGCCGGGCGCATTTGCAGTCGTTCGTGGACCGGTTCAAGGCCAAGGCATCCAAGGCCGTGCAAGCGCAAAGCCGGGTGAAGATGCTGGAGAAGATGGAAACCATCACGCCGCCAGAAGAGGCGCGCAAGCAGGTTTTCACCTTTCCAGAACCTGAAGAGCTGTCGCCGCCCATTATCAATATGGACGGAGTGGCCGTCGGCTATGACGGGCCGCCCGTGCTGCGCAACCTGTCTTTGCGGATTGATCAGGACGACCGGATTGCGCTGTTGGGGCGCAATGGCGAAGGAAAGTCTACGCTTTCCAAGCTGTTGGCGGGCAAACTTAAACCTGCCGCTGGCAAGATGACACAAAGCAGCAAGCTGCGGATTGGGTATTTTGCCCAGCATCAGGTGGACGAGTTGTTCATTGATGAAACACCGTTGCAGCATTTGCAGCGGATGCGCCCGGCCGAGGGGCAACCGCGACTGCGGGCGCGATTGGCGGGGTTTGGACTGCTGGCGGATCAAGCGGAAACGGTTGTGGGGCGGTTGTCGGGTGGGCAAAAGGCGCGACTTTCGTTGCTGCTCGCCACGCTGGATGCGCCGCATTTGCTGATTTTGGACGAACCGACCAACCACCTTGATATGGAAAGCCGCGAGGCGCTGGTTGAGGCGTTGACCACCTATTCGGGCGCTGTTGTGCTGGTTAGCCACGATATGCACCTGCTGGGGTTGGTCGCGGACCGGTTATGGTTGGTCAAGGATGGGGCCGTGTCGCCCTATGGTGAAGATTTGGAGGCCTACCGCCGCCAGTTGCTGGCCGGGGATGACACTGCCAAACCGGTGAAGGTTGTGGAAAAGCCGAAAAAAGCCAACCGGGATGAGGTTATGGCCCTGCGATCCGAGGTGCGCAAATGCGAGGATCGGTTGAGCAAGCTGAATGATATGCGCGACAAACTGGCCAAGAAACTGGCCGACCCTGCCCTGTATGAGCCCGAGCGTTTGCGCGAAATGGAGACCTGGCAAAAGAAATATGCCGAGGTGATGGAAGGGTTGGACCGCGCTGAAGCGATGTGGCTGAAAGCGCAGGAAAAGCTGGAAAATGCTGCCTGAGGGCGGGATTTTTTGCGACCGCCTGTATTTAGGTATTTGTACCAAGATAAAGACAGGCGACAGTATGGTTGCCTGACACTAGGAGTGTTTTCGTGGACAGCGCGTTTTTGATAACAGCTTTTGCAACGCTATTTGTGGTGATTGACCCGCCGGGTTTGATCCCGATGTTTATTGCGTTGACGCCGGGGATGACGGCCGAGCAGCGGCGGGTGATTGGCCTGCGGTCCTGTTTGATTGCCGTGTTGATCCTGACGCTGTTTGGCCTGCTGGGTGAGGCTGTTCTGGGGTTTATCGGGATCTCAATGTCGGCGTTTCGGATTGCGGGTGGGATTTTGCTGTTTTTGACCGCGCTGGATATGTTGTTTGAACGGCGCACCCAGCGGCGCGAAGGCCAGTCGACCGTGCATGACCATGACCCTTCGGTGTTTCCGATCGCCATTCCGCTGATTGCGGGACCGGGTGCGATTGCCACGATGATCTTGTTGGTGGGCGAATCTGGTGGCGGTTGGCAAGGAATTTTAACGGTACATGCTGTGATGTTCGTTGTCGTGCTGATGGCGTTTTTACTGTTTTTGGTTGCAGGCCCATTAGAGCGCGCTTTGGGGCGGACCGGCACGGTGGTGATCACGCGGTTGTTGGGGATGTTGTTGGCGGCCTTGTCTGTGCAGTTTGTGATTGACGGTATTCGTGGCACTGGCTTGATCGGTTAGGCACCCTGCCCCATATGTTTGCAAGGCTAGGCGGAGAGATATGATGGACGGCGATACCACAGCGCGGGTGATCTATCTGGGGATTTTGATTGCGGCCGTGGGCAGTTATCTGATGGTCGAATTCCGCGGGCGGATGGGGCAGATGATGCGGGGGTTGGTGTCTTGGGGCCTGATCATCGTAGGGCTGATGGCAGGTTACGGGTTGTGGAATGACATGAGCGTCAAGATCATGCCGCAGCAATCGGTGGCGGATGGCGGCGAGATTGTTTTGCCGCGCGCGCCGGATGGCCATTACTATGTGACCTTGCAAATAGACGGACAACCCATTGATTTTATGGTCGATACCGGGGCGTCTGGCGTGGTTTTGTCGGGCGAGGATGCAGAGCGTTTGGGGATTGATCCGGCAGGCCTTGCCTATTTGGGCCAAGCGCAAACCGCCAATGGCACGGTGCGCACATCGCGGATTACCTTGAAAAATGTAGAACTGGGTGCCTTCCGCGAGGCAAAGCTGCGCGCCTTTGTGACCGAGGGCGAGATGGGTGGCTCGCTGCTGGGGATGGAATATCTGGGCCGGTTCAAAATTGAAATCGCGGGCGATCAGATGATCTTGCGAAGGTAATGTGGGATTGGTGCACCCGACTGGATTCGAACCAGTGACCTCTGCCTTCGGAGGGCAGCGCTCTATCCAGCTGAGCTACGGGTGCCGATTGCGCCTAGGTAAGACAAGCCGCGCTGGGTTGCAACGGGTTTATTGCGCAAGACGCTAACCAAATACCTAGCCAAATAACTAGCCAAATAGCTCATGGCAAAATTCCAGCGCGTCGATCAGTTTGTCGGCCTCTTCCACCGTGTTGTACATCGCGAAAGACGCGCGACAGGTGGCGCCAACGCCCATATGATCCATCAGCGGCATGGCGCAATGGGTGCCTGCGCGCACGGCAATGCCGCGTTTATCCAGAATGGTCGAAATGTCATGCGCATGGGCCGAGCCTTGCAGCGTAAAGCTGAAAATAGCGCCCTTGGTTGCGGAATTGCCTTGCACGGTCAACCAGTTAAGGCCAGCAAGCCGGTCACGGGTATAATCGCGCAAAGCGCCCTCATGTGCCGCGATATTGGCCATGCCAATGCCCATCATATAGTCCAGCGCCACGCCCATGCCGATTTGCTGGACGATGCCTGGGGTGCCTGCCTCAAACTTCATGGGGGCAGCGTTATAGGTGACGGTGTCGCGCGTCACCTCACGGATCATATCGCCGCCGCCGAGGAAAGGCCGCATCTCATTCATGCGGTCGCGGCGGATATAGATCGCACCCGACGCGCTGGGACCGTAAAGCTTATGCCCGGTGATCGCATAGAAATCGCAGCCCATCGCGGTCACATCGACCGGCATATGCACCGCAGCCTGCGACCCATCGACCAGCGTGGCGACACCGCGCGCGCGGGCCGCATGGCAAATGCTGGCCACATCGACGACTGTGCCTGTCACATTCGACATCTGGGTGATCGCCACCAATTTTGTGCGTGGGCCAATCGCATCAATCACCGCCTGCGGGTCCAGATCGCCATTGGCATCACAATCGACCCATTTCAGGACTACGCCCAAACGTTCGCGCAAGAAATGCCACGGCACGATATTGGCGTGATGCTCCATGATCGACAAAACCACCTCATCCCCGGCTTGAAAGCGGGGGGCGGCCCATGCGTAGGAAATCAGGTTGATCCCTTCAGTCGTTCCGGTGGTAAAGACAATTTCATGCTCGGACGGGGCGTTCAGAAAACGGGCGACCTTGCCGCGCACCGCCTCATACTTATCGGTCGCAAGATTGGAAAGGTAATGCAGCCCACGGTGAACATTAGCATATTCATGCGCATAGCCCGTTGTGATTGCATCAATAACCACTTGCGGTTTTTGCGCCGAGGCGCCGTTGTCCAGGTAGACCAGCGGCTTGTTGTTCACGCTGCGCGCCAAGATTGGGAAATCGGTGCGGATTTTTGTGACGTCAAACACGGGTCAACCTCCTGTCGCCGGGGCGCCGATGAGCAGCGAGAAAATAAGGGCCAGCACAACCGAGGCGGCAAAAAGCGTGAGCATGATGCCGAGGAATGTCATTCCAAGGCTGGAAAACCCATGCAATTCGGCAGTGAAATTGGTCAGCAGCCACAAAAACAGAACCAAGCCCAAGATGCCGAGCATATCGGACAAAGGCGGCAGCAAGGCTTGGGTGATCAATTGCGCGATTTGTACGCAGAGCAAGATGAATTGCAGCCACGCGACCAGCACGACCGCCCCTTGCAAGCTGCCTTTGCCCCCGCGCCAGCGCCCGACCTTGTGGATCGCATGGACCGAGATCAGCAAGACCACCCATTGCAACATCGCCGTACGAATGGGGCTGCCCATCGCGGGGCCCCACATCTCACGCGATTCGGGGGGCATCGTGGCAAAGCTAAGATGGGTCAGCACGGTAGAGGCGACAGCCATCAGCAAAAGCGACAACCACCCGACCATTGGCGCAAAACCAAAATCCAGTATCGTGGCCGCACCTGCGCGTGGTGCCACAAGCGTTTCGCGGACCATGCGCATCAAAAAGGCTGGGGTGATGTCCATAATGTTACCGTTCCGCCTCAATCAAGTTCAAAATCCAAAAGCCCAGAAAGGCCGCACCCGTCACCACCGTCACCGCCACAAGCCCCGGTCCGGGGCCTATCATACCTTTGACCAAGCCCAGCAACAACATCAGCGGGCTGACGGTTACCAAGGCCCAAAACAGCGCAAGTCTGGCGCGGTAGTGATCGCCCTGCCCGCCCATCAGCTTGGCAATCCAATGGCCAATCGCAGCCAGCAAATACCAGATCGGGATAAAGGCGAGCATGCCCATACCGATGGCAAACATCTGCGCGGCTATCGGCTTTTCCGGGTTGTAAAACGCCTCGCGGCTGACATCGGGCCATTGCGCGACAAAGGCCACGATGAGAAAGGCCACAAGCAACGCGAATGCCCAAGGTTCGGACCGCTCCCGCCCCAGATGCGACCGTATCACCGCGCGAGGGGCGCGCCACGACCGCACAATATCGGTGGTCAAGGGCATGAAGGGTTATTTCCCCTCATGCCGTGTCAGCCAATTTTCCATGCGAATCCGGATATCTTCGGCCAAGGTGTCATCCTCAATCTCGGCAATCGCCTCGGCCAGGAAGGCCAGCACCAACAAGCTTTGCGCCGCGCGTCTGGGCACGCCACGCGATTGCAGGTAGAACAAAGCCGCCTCATCAATCGCGCCAGAGGTGGAACCGTGACTGCACACCACATCATCGGCGTAGATCTCAAGCTCGGGCTTGGCAAGGAATTGGCTGTCATCATCCAGCATCAAAGCTTGGCTAATCTGATAGCCGTCGGTTTTCTGCGCGCCGGCCTTGACCAATATCTTGCCTTGAAACACGCCGACGGCACCGTTTTTCAGCACCTTTTTAAACACCTGGCGGCTTTCGCAACGCTCGGCGTCATGGGTGACAAACACGGTGTCATCATGGTGAAAAGCACCGTCCCCCACGGCGGCACCTGCAACATGTGCCACGGCGTCGTCACCGGTAAACTCAATAATCGCCTCGTTGCGGGTCAAATGGCCATTGGCTGTCAGCGTAAAGCTTTTGAACAGCGCGTTGGCGGCAAGGCGGGCAAAGATATGGGTCACGGCGCTGCGTTCGTGGTCGCGGCCTTGGGTGCGGATGTGGTGGAATTTGCCACCCTCGGCCACATCGACCTCCATCACCTTGTTCAGGCGGGCGGCGGCGGGGCCATTTTCCAAAATGGTCAGCTCAGCACCCGATTCGATCTTAATGCAGTGATGCAAGATCGCGTCGGAACTATTTGATTTATGCAGATAAATCAAAGAAATTGGCTTGGCCGCCTTGCCCGTCGCGCGGATCATCAAGCCATCGGTTGCAAAGGCCGTGTTCATCGTGGCCAAAGGGCGCTGGACCGGGGTTTGGCCCCGCGTTTCCAGCACGCCGTACAAATCGCGCGCCCAATGCAAATCACCGCTGGCCGACAGGCGTGAAATCTCGACACCGGCCAAAGTCAGATCATCCGAGGCTTCGGCGTCAAACACCCCATCGACAAAGACCAGACGCAGACGATCGATATCGGTAAAGACCATCTTTTCGTCGGAATATTCAAAAGGGGCTGCGTTAGGGGCTTCCACAGCAGTCAAGCTGGTGGGGTCGGTATAGCGCCAATATTCATCGCGCTTGGACGGCAGGCCCATAGCAGACAGCCGGGTCAAAGCATCGGCGCGGGCGGCGGCAGACCAGCCTGCGCGCGGCAGATCAAGGCCTGCGATGCGCAAGGCCAGTGCGTCTTGTTTCGCTTGCAACTGGGCCATTACACCACCTCGGCCAGAATATCCGCATAGCCGTTCTTCTCAACCTCCAAAGCCAGTTCTGGCCCGCCGGTTTTAATGATGCGTCCATCGGCCATGATATGGACAAAATCAGGTTTGATATGGTCCAGAAGCCGTTGATAATGCGTAATAACCAAGAAAGACCGCCCGGCATCGCGCAGCGCATTCACGCCTTCCGCCACCAGCTTCATCGCATCCACGTCAAGGCCGGAGTCGGTTTCATCCAAGATGCACATCTTGGGTTCCAGCATCGCCATTTGCAGGATTTCGTTGCGCTTTTTCTCACCACCCGAAAAGCCGACGTTGACCGGGCGCTTCATCATATCCGCGTCGATTTTCAACGCTTTGGCCTTGGCACGCACGATTTTCAGGAAATCGCCGGCCGAAAGTTCATCCTCGCCACGCGCTTTGCGCTGTGCGTTCACGGCGGTGCGCAAAAAGGTCATATTGCCCACACCCGGAATTTCAACCGGGTATTGAAACGCCAAAAACAGCCCTGCGGCAGCGCGCTCTTCCGGCTCCATGTCCAAAAGTTCGGCGCCTTCCAAACTTGCGGACCCCTCTGTCACCTCATACCCGCCTTTGCCCGACAGCACATAGGCCATGGTCGATTTTCCCGACCCGTTCGGCCCCATGATCGCATGCACGGACCCCGGCTTGATCGACAAGGTCACACCCTTCAGGATCGCCTTATCTTCTTCTTCAAGTTTGACGTGCAGGTTGTTGATTTCTAGCATATTTTCCTCATTTATCTTTGGTATTCGGCGGGTGGGATCACGTCCCAAAACCCCGCCTTGCACGTCTGGTTGGGGTTAGCCAACCGACCCTTCCAGTGAAATTGCGACCAAGGCTTGTGCTTCCATCGCAAATTCCATTGGCAAGGATTGCAGCACCTCTTTGCAAAACCCGTTCACCACAAGGGCCACGGCCTCTTCCTCATCCATTCCGCGCGAACGGCAATAGAACAGCTGGTCATCATCGACCTTGCTGGTCGTTGCCTCATGCTCCACGCGGCTGGAATTGTTCTTAACCTCAATATAGGGCACGGTATGCGCCCCGCACTTATCGCCAATCAGCAAGCTGTCACATTGGGTATAATTGCGTGATTCCTTGGCCTTAGGGTGCATACTTACCAAACCACGGTAAGTGTTTTGCGCCCGCCCGGCGGAAATACCCTTGGACACAATGCGCGACTTGGTGCGCTTGCCCAGATGGATCATCTTGGTGCCGGTATCGGCCTGCTGGGCATTGTTGGCGATGGCGATCGAGTAGAATTCACCCTGTGAATCATCCCCCCGCAGAATGCAGGACGGGTATTTCCACGTAATCGCAGACCCGGTTTCCACCTGCGTCCACATCACCTTGGCCCGGTCGCCCCGGCAATCCGCGCGCTTGGTCACAAAGTTGAAAATCCCGCCAACGCCGTTTTCGTCGCCCGGATACCAGTTCTGCACCGTGGAATATTTCACCTCGGCATCTTCCATGATGACGATTTCAACAACGGCGGCATGTAGCTGATTTGTATCGCGTTTCGGCGCGGTGCAACCTTCAAGATAGCTGACATAAGCCCCTTTGTCGCAGATGATCAGCGTGCGCTCAAACTGCCCGGTATTCTCGGCATTGATCCGGAAATAGGTGCTCAGTTCCATCGGGCAGCGGGTGCCCGGCGGGATGTAAACGAACGACCCATCGGAAAACACAGCCGAATTCAGCGTGGCAAAAAAGTTGTCCGACTGCGGCACGACCGATCCGATATATTTGCGCACCAATTCGGGATGTTCACGCAGTGCTTCGGATATGGAACAGAAAATCACCCCGGCCTTCATCAATTCGGCCTGAAAGGTGGTGCCCAAAGACACAGAGTCAAACACCGCATCGACGGCCACTTTACGCGGTTCATCGGCACCTTCAACTCCGGCCAGAAGCATTTGTTCTTGCAAGGGAATTCCCAGCTTGGCATAGGTTGCCAGCAGCTTTGGGTCTACCTCGTCCAGCGACTTTGGCTTGACCTCCATGCTTTTGGGTTTGGCGTAGTAATAGATGTCTTGATAGTCGATTTTCGGGTAATCGAGCATCGCCCAATCCGGCTCTTCCATCTCTACCCAACGCCGAAACGCGGTCAAACGCCATTCCAGCATCCACTCCGGCTCTTCGTTCTTGGACGAGATCAGGCGGACGATGTCTTCATTCACGCCCTTGGGCGCGAACTCCATCTCAATCTCGGTTTCCCAGCCGTATTTATACTTGCCCGCCATAGCGTTGACGGTTTCAATCGTCTCGCGGTCTACGCCTTCGCGCACCTCGGTCTCAATCTGTGGCATCGCCGTCATCTGTCACTCCTCACCGGCTATCGTCCGGTTCATTCTTCAGCCCCGCCTTGCGCGATGCTTGCTATACAGTTTCGTCCAACGCTCGGAAAAGCGCAGAACCATCTCTTCGGTCACACCCGGCCCCAATGAGATGCGGATGGCAGATGCCGCCTGCTCCTCATCAAAGCCCATCGCGCGCAAAACGCGGCTTGCCCGCACCTTGCCAGAGGAACAGGCCGACCCCGCCGACACAGCAAACCCCGCAAGGTCCATCTGCATCACCTGCGTCTCACCTTTCCAGCCCGGTGCAATCAGGCACAAGGTGTTTGGCAGGCGCGCAACTTCTTTCCCGACAAAAATAGTATCTTTTGTCTGGGCAGACAATGCCTTTTCTAGAATATTTCTAAACTGGGCCATTTCATCCCAAATTCCATTGGCCAAATCACGCGCCGCAGCCTCGGCCGCAGCGCCAAATCCAGCGATCCCAATGATGTTTTCAGTTCCCGCGCGGCGGCCCATTTCCTGGCCGCCACCTTTTATTTGCGAAGGTATATCAATGCCTTGCCGCAACGCCACCGCCCCCACACCTTTTGGTCCGCCCAATTTATGCGCCGACACCAGCCCTGCGTCACAGCCCAACCAGTTGAACGCAAGCGGCACCTTGCCAAAAGCTTGGGTCAGGTCCGATACCGCCAGTCCTTGCGGCAAATCTTGGAGAATGCCGGTTTCCGAATTGGCCAGTTGCAGCGCCGCGCGCGCTGGATCCGGCACCAAGACACGGCCCCCGGCCTCGACTGCCAAGTCAACATCACACCAACTTGTCACCGCATCATGCTCAATATCCGCACAGTGCAAGCCGCGACCTGCACAGGCCAGCGCGGCCCCTTCGGTGGCAGAGCCCACAAACACAATATCCGCGCCCTCTGCCCCCAAGGCGGCTGACACTTGCGCCCGCGCGCGCTCGACCAACGCTTTGGCTGCGCGCCCTTCGGCATGAACGGACGACGGATTGCCCACCACATCCATCGCCGCCAGCATCGCCAAACGCGCCTCGGCCCGCAAAGGTGTGGTCGCATTCCAATCCAGATAGACACGTGACATCACGTCAAACCCATTTCATCTTGGCCCGAATACCCCTGAGCGGATATCGGGGGGGGATAGTTGCATTGCCTTGCGATGCTACCTTACCGCAAAGGCAAGGGGGAGGCAGCGCACCCCTACTCCTCATCCACCACCGCAAACAAGGCTGGCACCGCCGGGCAAGGCCGCATTTCATTGCGGATCACATCGGACAGCCGGGTTTGGTGCAAAAACACATAGACATTGGCCGACAACCCTTCCCACAACCGATTGCTTAAGGATTGCGCCCGACTGCCAGAAATCGCACCTGAGGCACCTGCCCCCGCATGCATTGCGCTCACATTCTCATCCACCGCTTCCATGATCTCGCTCATCCGGATGTCTGATGGGATGCGCGCAAGGCGGTAGCCGCCACCGGGGCCGCGCATCGCCTCAACCAGCCCCGCCCGGCGCAGTTTGACGAACAACTGTTCCAGATAGGGCAAGGAAATATCTTGCCGCTTGGAAATCTCGGACAAGGACACAAGCCCTTCTTCGCCCGGCACGGCCTTGCCCGCGGCCAGCGCCAAATCACACAGCGCCACCACAGCATACCGGCCTTTTGTCGATAGTTTCATGCCACACCCCCCATTTGCGCCCTGAACGCAGGTCATTTCACCCTGCAAACCCAGCAGGACCATTGACCTGCAACGATGGGGCGCTTAACTCAACACCAACCGCAGACCCGCATTGGGCCTGTTTTGAACCGTTCTAAATATGCGGGCCCGCTTTGTCCATCAAAGCCGCCGCAGGAAAGTGACAAGGCGAACGCGATGCCCGAAGTAATATTTGCCGGCCCCGAAGGCCGCCTCGAAGGCCGTTACCATCCACAAAAGGAACGCGACGCGCCAATCGCCATCGTCTTGCACCCCCATCCGCAGTTTGGCGGCACAATGAACAACAAGGTTGTTTATAACCTGCATTATGCCTTTTACAAAATGGGCTTTACGGTGCTGCGTTTCAACTTCCGCGGGGTGGGTCGCAGCCAAGGTGAATATGACCAAGGGATCGGCGAATTGTCGGATGCGGCAAGTGCGCTCGATTATTTGCAGTCGATGAACCAGAACTCCAAGCATTGCTGGGTCGCGGGCTTTTCCTTTGGGGCGTGGATCGGCATGCAGCTTTTGATGCGGCGCCCGGAAATCACTGGGTTCATCTCGGTCTCGCCGCCCGCCAATATGTATGACTTTTCCTTCCTCGCGCCCTGCCCGTCTTCGGGTCTGGTGATCAATGGCACGGCCGATAAGGTCGCCCCGCCCAAGGATACGGTCAGCCTTGTGAACAAGCTGCATGAGCAAAAGGGCATCACGATCACCCATACCCAGATCGAAGGGGCGGATCACTTTTTCAAAGATGAAGAGGCCCATATGACCCCGATGATCGACACGGTCACGGGCTATGTGCGCCGCCGCATCACCGAACAAACGAGGTAAGCGATGAGCGTTGTCGAAGAACTTGGGGACGCGCTGGCGAAATCGACGCTTGAGGCGATGGAGCATATCGAAGACGATCGCTTTTACGAAAAGGTGGGGCGGGTGATTGAATCCTCGTCGCCAACTTTGCTTGAGGCCTATATGACTGCGATCCGGGTGCGCTTGGCCGAACGCCGCGCACGCGTGTTTCTGGACAAGGCTTTGGCCGCGGCAAAATCGGGCGGTGCGGCCCCTGAATCGCCCAAGGATTATTCGGCAGGCGGGCATTGAACGATAGATCCTACCAAACCGCGTCGCGACTAGACGCCCAGTTTGCGTTTCTGAATGAGGCGGATCGGCTAAAATCCGTGACCCGCGCGAATGAGTTGCTGGACGGATCACGGGCTGAGAACAGCGCAGAACACAGCTGGCACGTTGCCCTTTGGGCGCTGGTCTTTGCCGATCATGCCCCGCAAGGCACCGATATCGCGCGCGCCATTCAAATGCTGTTGCTGCATGACCTGGTCGAGATTGACGCAGGCGACTATCCGATCCATTTGCCCAATCCCGGCCAAGCCGAGGCCGAGGCGCAAGCGGCCAAGCGACTTTTTGGCTTGCTGCCGCCAGAGGCCGGCGAAACCCTAAGCCAGCTTTGGCGGGAATTTGAGGTGGCTCAAACCGCGACGGCACGCTTTGCTAAGGCCGTCGACCACACACAACCGCTTTTTCAGGTGCTGATGTCGGCTTCGCCCCCGCCTGATCATGTAGACATCGTGCGCCAAAACCTGAGTACCGGGCGCGCAGCCGATCTGGTCACGCGCTGGCCGCAAGCCCATAACGCCGCCGTGGCCCTGCTGGCAGGGCAAATGCCCGCATCATCCGCGTTCACCCAAGGCCTGCGTTTTGTGGCCGAAGCTGACGCGCTGAAATCTGTGACCCGCGCGACCACCCTATGCGATGGCACACGGTGCGAAAACTCGGCCGAACATTCCTGGCACATCGCCTTATACGCCCTTATCCTTGCAGATCAGGCCGGGCCAGATGTCGATATTTCGCGCGTCATTGAAATGCTGCTGCTGCATGATCTGGTGGAAATTGATGTCGGCGATGTGCCGATCCATTCCGCAGATGGCAAGGCCCATGCGAGCGCGGATGTTCAAGCCGCTGAAGCGCAAGCGGCATCTCGTATATTCGGGCTTATTTCCAATGGATTAGGCAGCAATCTTCATGCAACATGGCAAGAGTTTGAGGCCAACCTTACCCCCAGCGCCCAATTTGCCAAAAGCCTTGATCGCGTGCAACCCGTGATGCAAAACATCCAATGCGGCGGTGGGACCTGGAAAGAATACGCCGTTACCATCGACCAATTGGACAGCCGTGTCGGGCGACCTGCCGCGGTTGGGGCACCCGTGGTTTGGCACTGGCTGCGCGAACGTGCCTTGCCGTTTTTAGTCTGATTGACCAAGCG
>CBDTUV010000014.1:0-20149 GCA_965363575.1 uncultured Pseudorhodobacter sp.
GCCTAAACTAAGGGCGCGTCGATGACCGCTATCGTTGCGAGGGATGAGGTGGCGTGGCCCGCAACATTACGCGCGCGCGAGGCATTCCATGCAAACAAACGGCATGAACTCGAATTTCCAAGCGTTTTTTCTTTGTGGGGTATGATGTGGGGTAAATTCTAAAAACTATGATTTTATTCAATGTTTTCAATGGTACATGGCGGAGCGAGAGGGATTCGAACCCTCGAGACGGTTCCCCGCCTACACACTTTCCAGGCGTGCGCCTTCGACCACTCGGCCACCGCTCCGTTGCGGGGTCTTTAGCCTGCATTGGCAACCAGTGACAAGGGGGCACGTGAGATTTTGCCCAATTGCATGCCGATTGCGTCAGTCCACCAAGCTTAAAGATACCCTGCGGTTCTGGCGGCCCTTGTTTTCCACTTTGCCCAAGGCGATCCGGCCAATCTCGGCGGTGCGTGATACATGCGTCCCACCACAGGGTTGCAGGTCAATTTGCCCTGCCCCGTCACCAATTCGAACCAAGCGCACGCGGCCTTGGCCCATCGGGGGCATCACCGACATCGTTTTGACCAAACCCGGATTGGCCAGCAATTCCGCATCCGTGATCCAGCTTTCCGTCACCGCCAAATCGCGGTCGATCAAGCGGTTCAGCGCATCCTCTACCGCTTGCATATCGCCCGGAGCGTCTGGCATGGCGAAATCAAGCCTACCTTTGTCTGCCCCGATTTGGCCACCAGTCACCGGCAACGGAATAACCACCGACAGCAAGTGCAAGGCGGTGTGAACCCGCATGTGTCGATGGCGCCGCCGCCAGTCCAAGACCTGACGCACCATCGTGCCGACCGGCGGCATCGACAGCGGTTCTGCGGCCACCAGTCCAATCTGATCCGTACCAATTTTGACAGCCGTGGCGATGGGCAGCTTGTGGTTTTCCCACAGCAAATGCCCACTGTCGCCGGGTTGGCCGCCGCCCGTGGGGTAAAAGACGGTGCGGTCAAGCACAATGGCGCCCTCGGCCGAATGGGCAACCACCACAGCCTCAGCCTCTGCCTGATAGGGATCGTCGCGAAACAAATGCGCGGTCACTCAACTCTCCTTTGGTTGGGCGTTCGGGTCCGCAGGTACGGCGCCGGGTTCGTTGGGCGGGCGTGCGATCTGGGCCAAGACTTCGGGGTTGCGCAACCAAATATCGCGCTGACCAAAGGGAATTTCGATCCCTTCCTCGGCAAAGCGCCGCGCGATTTCGTGGTTAATCTCAGACCGTACCGTGACCGAGAAATTCACATCCCGCAAAATCACCCGGATTTCAAAATCCAAACTATCCGCCCCAAAAGATGCCAACACGATATTTGGCGGCGGGTTCAGCACAGCCAACGGCTGCGCCTCGGCAATCTCTTGCAAGATCTTTTGCACCTTGCGGGTATCGGTGCCGTAAGCCACGCCAACCTTTACGATCAACCGCCCCGACATGTTGAACCGGGTCCAGTTCGTCACCATCCCCGACACAAAATCCGAGTTTGGAACGATCACATCCGTCTTATCAAAGGTCTGAATCCGGGTGGACCGCACGGAAATCGCGCGCACGGTCCCCATTACCCCATTCACCTCAATCCAATCGCCTTCGGAAATCGGGCGTTCGATCAGCAAAATGATGCCGGACACAAAGTTTGACACGATGTTTTGCAAACCAAAACCAATGCCCACCGACAATGCACCAGCGACAATTGCAAGGCTCGACAGGTCAATCCCCGCCGCCGTAATCCCGATCAACGCGGCCAGAAAGATGCCAACATAGCCGACACCTGCAACAATCGCGTTTTGCCCGCCTTGGTCCAGATTGGTTTTGGGCAGGATCGTGGTTTTCAACGCCCCTTGCAGCAACCGCGTGACCAAAAACCAAAAGCCAAACACCACGGCCAGCAAAATGTAGTCTGACGGCGAAATCCTGGTCTGGCCAATCTGAAATCCATCGCGCAGCTTGGTAAAGACTTCGGTCAAATCCGCAATCCGCGCGCCCCAGATCAGCGCGAAAAACGGCGTCGACGCAAAGCTAAGGAAAAACCCGATCAGAACCGGTACCAGCGCATCGCGGCCCCGTTCATCACTGCGGATAATCGCGGAATAAATCGCACCGACAAGGTTTTGCAGCGTAAACAGCAGTCCCAACAGGCCAAGGCTCGCAACCATCGGGAACACCATGGCTTGCCCGGCCCGGATATAGCCAATCGCCGCCAAAAGCGGGCCAATCAGCGCAATCGCAAGCGTTGCCCGCGCCACAAGGGCGATCAGGCGGCGCGAAAACATCGGCGGTGCGCCTTCGGGCAACTCATCCTTTGAATTTAACAACAAAAGCTTGCCCATGCGGTACAAAAACAATCCCGCGATCAAGATCGTGGGAAAGGACAGAACGGCGATCGATGCCTCGCTCAATTGGCTTTCCGGCAGCACCGCTTCGCGCAGCACCTCAAACGCCAGTGTCAGCCCCAGCGCTTGCGCCAAAAAGCGCCCTTTGGCCCGTGCGCTCGTGCTCATCGGCAAATGGGATGGCGCACTGTTCGCGCGCGGAAAGCTGCTCGACCCAATCCAACGCGCCATAAAGACGATGACGCCAAACAGCACCAAATCGGTCGCCACATCCTCACCCATAGGGCCAAGCATGCCAGAAATAATCACCGCAGTGGAAAAGGCCAGCACACCAAGGGTCGGCACTATCACCTGCCCCAGAGAGGCGACAAATGCCCAAATTTCGCGCGCATTGCCCACGCCACCTTCAAGCAAGCGCAAGGCAACACCTTCGATCAGCGCGCGCCCACGCAAAATGGTCAGGGCCGCAAACAGCAAAAGTGCAATGATCGGCGGCAGCGTGTCCAAAGCTTCGGCGCGTTTGGCAGCATTGTTCCAATTCGATGTCAGCTCATCGGTCAAAACACGGGCCGAGGCCAGTGTCGCCGTTGCGCCTTCTGGCCAATTCGCCGGGTTCATCGGTGATGGCCACAGTTGCAACAATGCATCCGTCTGGCGCAGGCGCAAAATCCCGTCAATTTCGCGGATCAGCCCATCGGCGCGGCTATACGCCTCAACCGCTGAAAGCGACGGCGCCTGTAACACAGCCAATTGTTTGGCCAAATCAGCGCGGCGATCCGCGATATCCTTGGGTTCCGTCACGCCCTCGGCAGGCGCGCCGCCCAAGGCGTCAATCTGTGACCGGATCGTGGCCAACCGTGCCGAATTAATGCCCTGCGCCGCCAACAGCCGCTCACGCCACTCCGCAATATCACGGCGCAGCGACTCTAGTTCAGCTGCGGTTGTCGCCGGATCACCGATTTGGGTATCCGCATGGTTCGCAAATTTTTCCCACGCATCATAGTCGGGCGGTGCCAAAGTCTTGGCCTCGCCCGCAGCAGAGCCATTTGTTTGCGCCACAACGGGCCCGGCAATCCCGCCCCATAGGGCAAGCATCAGGGCAAAAAGGCGCAAAAACCCGGCCATACGCAGGCGGTGCATCCCGTTCATTCTTCAAACACTGCCGGAATGTCGCGCGGCGCCCGGTCAAGCCAGTCCGGCACAGGCAAGCCTTTGGAATGCAAAAATTCCGGGTTGAACAGTTTGGACTGATAGCGCGTGCCATAATCGCACAGAATGGTCACGATGGTATGGCCCGGCCCCATATCACGCGCCATCCGCATGGCCCCCGCGATATTGACGCCAGACGATCCGCCAAGGCACAAGCCTTCATCGGCCAGCAAGTCAAACACAATCGGCAAGGCCTCGGCATCGGGGATGCGGTAGCTGTAATCGGGCTTTAACCCTTCCAGATTGGCGGTGATCCGCCCTTGCCCAATCCCTTCGGTGATTGAGGATCCGGGGCTGTCCATCTGGCCCGTGGTATAGAATGCATGCAATGCGGCCCCTTCCGGGTCGGCCAAACCAATCTTGACGCCCTTGGGCTGCAAGGCAATCGCCATGCCCGCCAACGTACCACCCGACCCCACGGCGCAGATAAACCCATCTACCTTGCCCCCGGTTTGGTCCCAAACTTCTGGTCCTGTGGTTTCCACATGCGCTTGCCGGTTGGCGACATTGTCAAACTGATTTGCCCAAATCGCACCATTAGGTTCGGTTTGTGCAAGTTTTTCCGCCAAACGGCCCGAATATCGCACATAATTGTTCGGATTCTTATAGGGGGCCGCAGGCACTTGCACCAATTCCGCCCCGGCAAGCCGCAGCATATCCTTCTTTTCCTGACTTTGGGTTTCGGGAATAACGATCACCGTGCGAAACCCCATCGACGCACCCACCAACGCCAGACCAATGCCGGTATTGCCCGCAGTCCCCTCAACAATCGTGCCGCCGGGTTTCAGCAAACCCTTGGCCACCGCGTCGCGAATAATGTACAGCGCGGCGCGGTCCTTGACCGATTGGCCGGGGTTCAGAAACTCAGCCTTGCCCAAAATCTCGCAGCCCGTCGCCTCGGACGCTTTTTTCAAGCGGATCAAAGGGGTCTTGCCAATCGCATCCGCCAAGTCACTGTAAATACGCATCCGAAATTCCTTTTCTCGTTGTCCTTGGTCTAAGGCTTGGCAAGCTTAAACTCAAGCACCGCTGGGCAGCCAGATCGGCACATTCCCACCCAGACGCTCACGATTTGGCGAGGGCGGCCTCGGCCATAATCCGCGCGCGCTCCCGGTCCAACCAATAATAGCTGAGCAATAGCGGCGCCGTTGCAATCTCACCACGTGCCACAAGGGCGGCAAAATCCTCAAAGGACAAAATGTGGCCTTTGATATCTTCGGCCTCACTGGCCTCACCGGCCAAAATCGCCGCCTCATCGGGCAAATCGGTCAAGGCGATATAGGAATAGATATATTCCGTTTTAGCCCCCGGTGATGGGTAAAACGCGGCAATCGGCAGCATCGCCCCCAAGGTCAAACCCGCCTCCTCCACCGCTTCGCGGCGGGCGGCATCTTCGGCGGTTTCAAACGGATCAATCCGCCCGGCAATCGGTTCCAATTGCCATGGCTGGCTGTCACCGCGCGCAAACGGACCCATGCGGAACTGTTCCACGATCAACACCCGGTCGCGAATGGGGTCATAAGGCAGCACCGTCACCGCATCCGCCGATACAAAGGCCGCGCGTTGGACCACGGGGCTGCGATCACCATCAAAGCGTTGGAAAGAAAGGTCATATTCTTCAACGGCAAAGAAATTGCCATAAGGCTGCGCGCGCGATTGCACTTGAACATCGGCAGGTGCAGCATTGCGGCGGGTCTGGACCGGTCCACCGCTTGCAGCCCGGAGCCGGCTGCCCCCGCGCACCAACATCGGCCCACGGCGCGATGGCGCAATCGGCGCGGGAAACAGCGCCATCACATCGGCAGCGGTCGCTACAATCGTCGCACCACAGCGAGCGGCCCAATCGCTCAGGCTCCAAACCGCGCCGGGTGTCCACAACCCCGGATTTGGCACATAGACCCGCGCAGGCACAGCGGCACCTGCCGCAGCGACATCGCGCGCCTGGGTTTCATAACCAAAGGGGCCTTCATAATAGTCTAACCGCGCCATATCCTGCGCAGTCAAATCTGACAAAAGCAAACCCTGTGCAACACCGCCGGGCTGCGCCACGATCAAGGGGAAATCATGCCCATCAGCCCAATAGACCGCATGATCTGCCAAACGGGCGGGAACGGTTACGGGAACACGCCCCAAAACGGCCTGCAAAAGCGGTAAATGGCACAATGTGCCGTAAATAAACAGCGGGGTCATAGGCTCAATCCCACTTCCGCTTTGCCCATTCCGACAACAGCCCGCCCAAAGCCCCACCAATCAAGATAAGCCCCAAAATCTCTGGCACTTGCGGATCAAACATCCGCACCCCGTTTTGCAAGGCCAGCGCAAAAACATCCACAATTGCGGCAAGCGGACTGTCGCCATAGCGTTTGCCGAACGCCTTGCGCACCATCAAAATGATCGAACAAACCAACAGCGCCCAAGCCACAAAGGTAATCGACGTGCGCACCCCCGACCCCGGCGCCCGGCCATAGCCTTTGCCGACAATTCTTCCCATAACGCGCCAGCCAGTAATCATACCGATCGCCAAACACAGCAGGTTAAACTGCCCAAACTGTGTCCCCTCCGGCATCACGCCCCGAAAGGCTACGGCGATAAAATAGCCAAGCCCTGCAAAATACACGGCCGCGATCAATCTGGACATGGTCGGCATAGGAACCCTGCTTGGTTAATCCGCGCCGCCCTAGGTATGCGGGCGCGTCACGGTAATCTGCGTTACATCGCAGTTTCCGCCCTGAAACGCTCCGGCGCAAGAGGTCAGATAGTAATTCCACATCCGCCGGAACCGATCATCAAACCCAAGCCCCGCCACTTCGGGCCAGCGCGCGTTAAACACCTCATGCCAACGGCGCAGCGTATCGCTATAGCTTTTACCAAACTCGACCGAGCCTTTGACGTTTAGCCCCGCCTTTATCACCTCTGCCCGCAGCACGCTGGGGCTGGGCAGCATACCGCCCGGAAAGATGTGTTTTTGAATGAAATCAACACCTTTGCGGTAGACCTCAAAACGTTTCTCTTGCAGCGTGATGATCTGCAAGGTCGCATGGCGACCCGGTTTCAACCGCTCGCGCAGCGTGTTGAAATAGATGGGCCAGTACTTTTCACCCACGGCTTCAAACATCTCAATGCTGGCCACGCCGTCATAAAGCCCGGCCTCATCGCGGTAATCTTGTAGCTTTATCGTCACACGGTCCGACAATCCCGCCCGTGCCATTCGCGCCACAGCAAAATCATATTGCGCTTGGGAAATTGTCAAACCCGTCACACGCAAGCCCCGTTCACGTGCGGCGTACTCGGCAAAGCCGCCCCAACCACAGCCAATTTCCAGTACATGATCGCCGGGTTCCACCCCCATCTGATCGACGATCGAGGCGTATTTCTGACCCTGCGCCTCACTCAGACTCTCGGCCCCCGTGGTGAACAGCGCCGAGGAGTAGGTCATGGTTTTGTCCAACCAAAGCCCGTAAAAGTCATTCCCCAAATCATAGTGATAAGCGATATTCCTGCGTGATCCCCGCTTGGAATTGGGCCGCAGCAGATGGCGCAGGCGTTCGTAAAGGCGCACTAAGACCATGCCATAAAACCCGTCATAAATCTCATCATTGTCCGAATGCACAAGGTCCATAAAGGCCTGCAAATCGGGGCTGGACCACCAGCCTTCCAGATAGGCATCCGAAAACCCGATATCGCCTTCGCGGATCAGGCGCGCAAACAGATCCTTGTTGTGAACCTCCAGCACCGCGTGAGGGCCGGGGGCTGCCCCTTCGGCCCGAAACCGCCGCCCATCATCCAGCACAAGGTCAAGCCGCCCGTGGCCCAAACCCTTGGCCTGCGCAAAAACCTGCGAAAAATAGCGTGGCAGGCCTTTTTGGCCGTCAGTTGTTGTCAAAAAATCCATCATTCACCCCAGTTACCTTTGCAGCGTTTCCGTCCGTCTTGTCTACTTACGTCTCCGCCGCGCCAGAGTTTCGCGCCGCATAGGCCGCAAGCGCCCTTTTGCGCCCATCTGCCAAATCAATCATCCGTTTCGGATAGACAGCACTTGCCGAAAGCCCCCAAGCCTTTGGCACCGCATCAAAATAACTCAACGCATCACGCCCCGGCACCCGCGCCAATTCAGCAATAAACCTATGCCGATATATCGCTTTTGGATCAAACTTTTCGGCTTGGGTTGCAGGGTTGAACACCCGAAAATACAGCGCCGCATCCGGCCCCGACCCTGCCGCCCATTGCCAGCCCATAGCGTTGGCGGCCGGATCCCAATCGGTCAAACACTCGGCAAACCAGCGTTGGCCCACCCGCCAATCCGTCAACAAATGCTTGGTCAAATAGGATGCGGCAATCATCCGGGCGCGGTTGTGCATGGTACCCGTCACATACATCTCACGCATCGCGGCATCGACAAATGGCTCGCCGGTCATGCCGCGGCGCCAACGTTCGGCATCGGCATTATCGCTGCGCCAGTCAAACCCGTCCCATTCCTCACGCCAGTTGCGCGTGGTGATATGCGGCGTGTGATGCAGCAAATGATAGGCAAATTCGCGCCAGACCAGCTCTTTCAAGAAATGCTCGGCCCCTGCGCGCCCCTCATGCAGCGCCCGCATCCCGCCATGCCACACGCTGCGCGGCCCAATCTCGCCGTAAGTCAAGTTTTCGGACAAGCGTGAAGTGGCCTCAACATAAGGCAAATCGCGCTGCTCTTTATAGCTTTCCACCGGCCCGTCCAAAAACGCAGCGAGCCGCTCTTGCGCCACAGCCTCACCAACCCCGACATGGGCAGCGACCACATCGGCACCGCGCTGCATGGCGCGACCCATCTGCCAATCTTCCAGCGCATCACTCGCAGGCCAAACCTCTGGCCCTCGTAGCCGCGCAGGTGCAGCCAAAGGTGCCGGCACATCGCGGTCCTTCACAGCCCGCCAAAACGGCGAATACACCTTGTAAAACCCACCCTGCCCCGTCTCAACGGTCCACGGCTCAAACAGCAAATGCCCGGCGTGGCTTACCGCTTCAAGGCCATCCGCGCGCAACGCGGCCTTCACCTCGGCATCGCGCGCCTTGGCCTCCGGGTCATAAAGCCGCGCCCAATGCACAGCCCCCGCGCCCGTCTCGGCACTCAACCCTTGCAACACCGGCAGCGCCGCACCCCGCCGAAAAATCAGCTTTGCGCCAATCCCTTCCAGCGCCCGCGCAAACGCCGCCAACCCCAGCCCAAGCCGCCATTTGGCCGCCGCCCCCAGCGCTTCCGTTTCAGGGTCAAATATGAAAACCGGGATAACCACACGGCCAGACGCCGCCGCCTGCGCAAGCATCGGGTTATCAACAAGCCGCAAATCACGGCGGATCCAAACGATCAGAGGAGCTTCAGTCATACAATCCAAACTTACTGTTTCCCTAACCCTTACGCTCCGCAAGGCGGACTGGATCACTCCTCGGCTTTTTCTGTTTGCAAATATCCCACGGGGGGAAGGGTTTGCCGCTATGGCAAACCCTGCTGGGGGCGTGAAGCCCCCCCTTTGAAGCCCCCGCTTCGCTTATAAAACCGCGTCCAGCGCCACCATCAAGCGCTCAACCTCATCTGCGCGCGTGTAGTGCACAAAACTCAAACGCAAAACGCCGCGTTCCAAATCCAGGCCCATCGCCTCCAACGGCCGCTGCGCATAAAAATCACCGCCCCCCGCCATGATCCCATGCTTGGCCAGTGCTGCGGCCACAGGCTCTGCCGCGCGGTCCAACGCCACGGCAACCGTAGGGGCGCGCTTTGTTGCATCGCGCGGCCCGATCAAACGCAGATCATTGCGCGCCGCCAGATGGTCCAACAACGGCTGCAACAGCCGCACCTCATGGTCGCGCATCAACTCATGCACCACATTGTTGCGCGCCAGCGGTCCCGCCGTCCCGCCCGGCACATGATGGGCATAAAGCGCGTCAATATAATCGACCATCCCGGCACAGGCCGCCACTTGCGCATGGTCCGGTCCCGCAGGCGTAAACCGCTTGTACAAACTGTCTGCATTAAAATGGTGACACTGCGCCGGCAAAGCCGCCCCAACCGCGCGCCGAATGACCATGATGCCTTGATGCGGACCATAGGTTTTATAGGCTGAAAACAAATAGATATCCGCCCCCAAAGCGTTCATATCAGGAAACCCATGCGGCGCATAACTGACCCCATCCACACAGGTATAGGCACCTGCCGCCCGCGCCATGGCACAAATCTCGGCCACCGGGTTCACCTCGGCGACCACGTTGGAACAATGCGGAAAACACACCATCCGCACCGCACCATCGGCCAGCAATGCCTGCAAATCATCCAAATCCAAATGCCCAGTTTGCGGGTCCACCGCCCATTCGCGCACCTCAACCCCGTCTTGCGCCAACCGCCGCCACACGCCCGAATTGGCCTCATGGTCTTGGTTCGTCACAACAACCGCGCCGCCCTGATCTGCAATCATCCGCCGCAAAGCCTGCGCAAGCACATAGGTATTCGCACTGGTCGACGGGCCAAACGATACTTCGTCGCCCTCCACCCCCATCATCGCGGCCAAGCGCGCCCGCGCCTCATCCATCTCGGCACCAGCCAATTCCGACACCGGATAGGGTGCATAAGGTTGCACCTTGCGATGCGTATAAAACCGCGTCAGCCGGTCAATCACCGCGCCACACGTATACGACCCTCCAGCATTTTCAAAAAATGCCTGCCCTCTCAGCCCGGCACTGCCAAAGGCCGGAAACTGACTGCGAACGAACTCTATATCCAAAACCATCATGCTCTCCTTTGGCCTTTCCCAATAAAAAGCCGCTTGGCAACAGCATTAGCCGCCTAAAACGCACTCGCAACCCACCTTCGCACCTGAATGAATGCATAAAATCGCATATTTCCCTCTTGAGTGGCCCGCCCCAAGCGCCTAGCCTTGCTGTGTCAGCAGAGGCAAACTCACAGCAGCCTCAAACGCTTGCCAAAATCACAAAACGTCCAACAGATAAGGAAAGCCTATGAAAACCAAGAATAAACTCATGCTCGGCGCGGCCTTCGCCCTCGCCCTCCCATTCTCCTTCGCCCATGCGGCAGACCCTGACTTGATCGTGTTCGACTGGGCCGGGTTCGAGGATGAAAACCTGGTCAAAGCCTATGTCGAAAAGCATGGCCAATTGCCAACCTATGCGCTTTACGGTGATGATGATGAGGCGTTCCAAAAAGTGTCTTCGGGCTTTAAGGCCGATGTCGCACACCCTTGCTCGCAAATGGTGTCAAAATACCGCGACGCAGGCCTGATTGAACCTTGGGATACCGCACGCATCCCGAATTTTGGTGAAATCGCCCCGCGTTTCTTGAAATCGAAAATCTTTAGCGACGACACGGGTGTTTGGTATATTCCAACCGATTACGCCTATACCGCCGTCGCCTATAACACGACCGACGTGCCTGCCGAAGATGTGGCCTCGCTTGATGTGTTCTTGAACCCAAAATACGCAGGCCGCATATCGCTGCCCGACAATACGGATGATGTCTGGGCGCTGGCTTTTCTTGCAACTGGCGTCACCGATTGGACTGACGTGACCGAGGAGCAGTTCCAAGCCGCCGCCACATGGCTGCGTCAGGCCCATGAAAACGTCGTGGCCTATTGGGCCGACCCGTCCGAGCTGTCACAGCTGATGGCTGGCGGTCAGGTGCAAGTGGCATGGTCGTGGAACGATTCCATTGCCCTAATGCGCGAAGAGGGCTTTCCCGTGGGCTTCCAACGCCAAGCCAAAGAAGGCGCCTCCAGCTGGTTCTGCGGCTATGTGAACTTCAAGGATGCACCGGGGTCCGAAGACAAGGCCTATGACTTCATCAACGCATGGCTGGATCACAGCTCGGCCCGCGGCTTGCTGGACGGCTTTGGCTATGCCCATTCCAACGATGTTGCGATGTCTCAAATCCCCGCCGCCGATCTGGTCGCCGCCGATGTCAGCCCGATCGACACAACTTTGCTGGCCCAAACCCCGATCGACCCGCAATTGCGCGACCGGATGCTGGAAGAGTTTGAAAAGATCAAAGCAGGCTTCTGATACCGCCACGACATAAATAAGGCCCGTCCGGAACCTTCCGGGCGGGCGTTTCACATCTGCTGATGGTTTTTGCCGCGATGTCAGGCGAAAAACACCCAAAGCCCGCCCAGAATAACCACCAGATAAAAAATCATGTTGAACATGGATCGGATAAGCCCGGCGTCTGCCGTCGGCTCTACGCCCAATTGTTCACATATTTTCGTTCCCGGCCACAGCAATGCATCTACGATTGTCATCTTGGCGCCTCCAATAAGCATTTCATATACCTATTATATACGCCAACTAAATGGATATCGCGACTATTACTTTCAGCCCTGCATATTGGGCGGCCGATCAATGGTCCAAACGCGAAAAAATCTTATTCTGCAGGCTCTTCCAGCAGTTCGCGCCAACGGTGACACGATACCGAATGCCCATCGCCGGGATTTTCCAGCGTCGGTTCTTCGACTCGGCAGCGGTCAATCACCATCGGGCAACGCGTGTGAAACTTGCATCCTGGCGGCTGATTGGTGGGCGACGGTATTTCACCAATCAGCTTTTGCCCGCCCCGCCGATCATCCGGGTCCAGTGACGGGATCGCCGAAAACAGCGCCTTGGTATAAGGATGGCGCGGCGCCTTGAACAAAGTGCGCGTGGGGGCCGTTTCCACCAACCGCCCCAAATACATCACCGCCAGATGGTCGCACGTATGCGCCACCACAGACAAATCATGGCTGATAAACAAAAACGTCAGCCCCATTTCGCGTTGAATTTCCTTCAGCAGGTTCAACACATCGGCTTGAATAGACACATCCAACGCGGCCACAGATTCGTCGGCCACAATGAAATTCGGCCGTGACACCAAGGCCCGCGCGATGGAAATCCGCTGCCGCTGCCCCCCCGAAAAGGCATGCGGAAAGCGGCGCAAATGCTCTAGGTTCAACCGACATTTCGCGGCAATCTCCCGCACCCTCTCATCGGTTTCCTCGCGGGTTTTGGTCAGCCCCATCACCTCCAACGGTTCGGCAATAATGTCGCGCACCGTCATGCGCGGCGATAGCGCGGCATAGGGGTCTTGGAAAATCAACTGCGCGCGCGACCGAAAGTCCTTTAGCGCGGGGCCGGTCAGCGTGCCAAGGTCATAACTTACCTCATCATCATTATAGGCCGCATGCCCGCCCGTAATCGGCACCGCCTTTAGAAACGCGCGGCCCAGCGTGGTTTTGCCCGACCCGGACTCGCCCACCAGCCCGAAGAACGAACCCTTTGCAATATCAAGGCTGACATTATCCACCGCCTTCAGGATGGATTTATTGAAAAATCCAGACCCGATCTTAAACCCAACTGATAGGTTTCTTGCTGAAATCAGGGGTTTTTCACTCATGCCTTGACCCCTTCCGCATACAGGTGGCAGGCAACGCTATGGGTCTCATCCACGTTTGCATTTACCGGCAATTTGGTCTTGCACACATCTCCGATAAAATCAGGACAGCGGGTGTGAAACACGCAGCCCGGCGGTCGTTCCAACGGGGATGGAATATCGCCCGCCACAGGCGTCAATGGCGCATCCAGATCATCCAGCTTGGGCAAGGCGGCCAGCAAGCCCTGGGTATAAGGGTGCTTGGCGTGGCGGATCACCTCTCGCACCGGGCCTTGTTCAATAATCTTGCCCAGATACATCACCGACACCCGGTCCGCCGTTTGTGCAATCACGCCCAAATCATGCGTGATGAACAGGATGCCCATGTGAAATTCAGCCACCAAATCCTTCATTAAATCAATGACCTGCGCTTGAATGGTCACATCCAGCGCGGTCGTCGGCTCATCCGCGATCAGCAGGCTTGGCTTGGTCGACAGCGCCATCGCGATCATCGCGCGTTGCCGCATCCCGCCCGAGAGTTCAAAGGCATATTGGTTAAACCGCTTGCTAGGATCCGAAATCCCCACACGGTCCAACATCTCAATGGAAATCTCTTTCGCCCGCGCCTTGTTCATATCGCTGTGGATCAACAACTGTTCAACCATCTGGCTACCGATGGTAATTGCAGGGGCAAAACTCGCCATCGGCTCTTGAAAAATCATCGAAATCGCCCCGCCGCGCGCGACCTTCAACTCCTTGGCGGTGCGCAGTTTCAACACATCCACCGTCCCCGCCTCGGTGTGCAGCAATATCTTGCTTTCCGGGGTATAGACCGCGTTTTTCGCGTTCAGATGCATCATCGCCTTGGCCGTCACCGACTTGCCCGACCCGGACTCGCCCACCAGCCCCATCACCTCACCTCGATCAATGGTAAAGCTCACGTCATCCACGGCGGTAATCAGCCCCTCATCGGTGCGAAATTTCAAGGTCAGGTTCTGGACGTCAATCAGCGCGGTCATTTCTTGTTATCCGAATAAGGGTCTGCTGCATCGCGCAACCCGTCACCCACAAAAACGAAGGCCAGAACGAGCGCAATGAAAAAGAAGACGGGAATGAAATACCACTGATAATTCAGCAAAACATCGGCCTTGGACACGTTTTGCATCATCGCACCAAGGCTGTTCACCGGGTCTTTCAACCCCAGCCCAATGAACGACAGCGCCGTTTCCGACCGCACCATATAGGGAAAGGAAATCATCAGATCGACAATGATATAGCTGGTAAAACTCGGCAACAAATGCCGCCGGATGATGTGGCTGCTGGATGCCCCGCACAGCTCGGCCGCCAGCACATATTCTTGGCTTCGCTCAGTCAGCAAATGGGTCCGAATACGGCGCGCCAATGTCGGCCAACCGATCAGCCCAAGGATGATGGAGATAAAGAAAAACCGCGCCTCTGATGACCATTCGGGCGGCAAAAACGCGGCCATTGCCATGAACAAGGGGATCTGCGGCACCGTTCGGATCGCATCCGTGATCATCTGCAAAACACTGTCCAGCCAGCCGCCAAAATACCCCGCAATCCCGCCAATCGCGAGGGCGAGCACAAAGGAAATCATCACCCCCAAAGTCCCCACCGCAAGCGAGGTCCAAATCGCGTGCAAGGTGCGGCCAAAGATGTCCTTGCCACTCGCATCCGTGCCAAACAGGTGGATCTTGCCGCCTTCAACCCCGAACAAATGGATGGTAGACCGGATCAGCGCCACATCAACATTTTGCCCGAACAGATTGAAATCGACGCCAAAAATCGTGTATTCCCAATCGCGCGTGAAGAACTGCATATACAGCCGTTCATCCCGCTTTTCCTTGACCACCCAGCGGAAATTCGTGGCCATCGACCGCTCACGCTCGGTCGCATAGATGAAGGGCCGCAAGGAAAATCCGTTCTCATCCCACATCTTTGGGATCTGCGGCGCGCCGTTTTCATACTGGTCATCGCGCCCCGCAATCGTCGGGTCATAGGGTGACAAAAACGGCGCAAACAACCCCATCATAATCATGATAATCAGCGCCCAAGCGGCGATCATCGCCGTCCGGTTCGACTTGAACCGCGCCAAAATCAACTGCCCTTGGCTGGCCGTGAAATAGGCCTCTTTGGCCTTTTGGTCGATCTCAACCGCGCCTACGGTTCTGCGTTTTAACATTGGCCTATCCTATCAGACCGCGGCGCACGCGCGGATCAATCAGGGCCAGCAAAATGTCGGTCACAAAGTTCAGCGCGACAATACTGGCGGTCAGCAAAAAGATAATCGCCCCGGCAAGCTGTTGGTCGTTTGACCGTGCAAGACTGTCAAACAGCAGCGCCCCCGCCTCGGTCAAGGTCAAGATCAACGCCACAATCGGCAATTCATTGAAAATGCGATTCAAATCGAACCCAAGCGAGTTAATGACAGGCCCCAAGGAATGCTTCGCCGGATAGCGCCACAGCAACCGCGCCCCCGACACGCCGCGCGCCGAGGCGGCGGTGACGTATAGCTTGCCAATCTCATCCAGCATCAAGGCCCGCACGGTTTGCAGCGCAAACGCCGTGGCCGACCAACCCAGAATAAACACCGGCAACCAAGCCCTGCTCAGAAAATCACCAAATTTGGCCCAAGACCAGGCCGCATCTCGATATTCCTTTGAAAACAACCCCGTAAGGCTGTCGCCAAAATACACGGTGGATATAAGCATGATAATCAGCGCCAACAAAAAGTTGGGCAAAGCCAGCCCCAAATAGCTGACAAACCGCAAGGAATTATTGGCAACCGCATTGTTGGAACTGGACGACAAAATCCCGATCGGCACCGCAATCGCATAAGACAATATCAAGGCCGCCATACAAATGCCCAGCGACACCCAGAATTTATCGGCCAACAATTGGTTAATATTCAGACGCAAAATGCAGCTATCGCCAAACTCGCCATGCACCACAACGTCATAAACCCAATTCCCCCAGCGCGTCATAAACGGTCGGTCCAGCCCCAGCCGCACCTTCTCAGCCTCAATATCCGCAAGCGAAATCTGCGAGCCTGAGGTGTTTTTGAACGCCAAATACCGCTCGGCGCAGGTGCCGGGCACCAACTCCATCAAGGTAAAGACGATCAAGGAAACGGTCAGCAAGGTGACGATCGCCAAAAAGGCACGTGTCAGCGCGAAACGAAGCATATGCGGCACATCCTAGCGAAGGGGAATAGGGGGCAGTTGGCAGGCGCGAACGCCTGCCAATGCGTAAAGATCATGACCTAAGCCGTTGATCTTACTCTTCAAGATACCATTGCGCACCGCGGTACGGATAGGTGCGATAGTACTCATAAGACGCTGTTTTGAACTCAGGGAAGTTCATCAGCTTGTTGCTGTGATAGATCGGGTCTGGCGTCAGCGCCGTCCCGATAAACAGCACATTCTCAACCATGGCAGCAACCATGCGGTTCGCTATGGCCTTGAACTCATCCGTGCCGACAGGCGTGGATTGCAACGTGTTGATATCCGACATCAACGTCTTCACATATTCCGGCGGCTCAACACCGCTGGCGCCATTGCTATCTACCCATTCGGCCCAAAGCATACCGGACCGATGCGCAAAATAGTTCTCAAACGGCGGCACCCACAGCTCGTTGTTGCCAAGGATAATGCCCGTTGGCTGGCCCTTTTCCCAAAGCCCAACGTCCAACTGGTTCGACGACTGCGCCGAGCGGTACTCATCCGGGGTCACTTCTTTGACCGCAGATTTGATCCCGACATTGGCCCAGTTCTGGCTGATCAGTTCAACCACCTGCCCCGCAATCCCTTGCGTTGCAAATTGCATGTTGATCACCAGCGGCGCGCCATCCGGCAATTCGCGGAACCCGTCGCCATCGACATCCTTCAACCCCAGCTCGTCCAGCACCGCTTTGGTGCCTTCGGGGTTAAACTCCATCGCATAGGTTTTCCATTTTGGATCAATATACGCTGGCAGCGGCGAAAAGCCGGTGTATTGCTGCAAAGCGCCTTGCCCGAAATAGGCCGTGCTGTTCAGCGCATCGCGATCAATCGCCTCAGACATCGCCTTGCGGAACCGCACATCGCCAAACACCGCACGCTTGGCTTCATCGACATGCGTCACGTTAAACGACACCGTCTGCATAGAGATTTTGGGCTTCAACTGGATCGTGTAGCCGCCCTTTTCCTGATTTTCCAGCATCAAGGGCGCATCCGACAGCTGCAAGCTTTGGGCTTTGTAATCCACCTCGCCGTTGACAAGCTTCAGCAAACGCACCTCTTGGTCGTTGGCATAAAGCTCATCCATTTCATTGATATAGGGCAATTGCTGACCCGTCGTATCAATCATGTGGAAATAAGGGTTGGCCACGAAATGCCGCCCTTCGGTGGTTTCACGCACCACGATATGGCTTTCCAATGTTGGGGCCGCATCGCCGGGCAACTTTGCAACCAAATCAGGCGAATTCAGCATTGGCGTCGCTGTATCCATCCAATCCGAGTTGCCGTAATAGGCGCGGATCACCGCATAGCCATTCTCAAACCCCAGCGATTGCGCCAACGCATCGGCCTCTGGGTTCACATCCGGGTGGAACTGACCCAAGAAATGCTTGGGCTGGAACGCTTGGGCAAAATGGGTCGCAAAATGGGCCAACAATCCCGGCTTTGGCGCAGGCAGGTTGAACACCACGGTCACGTCATCGGGTGTATCCACCGTCATACGCTCACCGCCTACGGTCACGTAATCCTTTGGTTTTTCATTGATATTCGGGTCAAGCGCCAGATTATCATACCAAAACTTCACATCCGCAGACGTAAACGGCTGGCCATCAGACCACTTGTGGCCCGCGCGCAGCGTGAATGTCAGCTGGGTAAAATCGTCATTCCACGCCCAGGACTTCGCGATATTCGGCACGATCGTTTCCAGATCGTCGGAATAGCGTACAAGGTTCACGTGACGGATCGACATAAAGTCAGACGTGCCGGCCTCGGTCGCATTGGACAGCGCGTCCAGTGTGCCACCGTATTTGCCGGTTGATGCATAAGGCACCACCACCAGCGGCTCGGATGGCAAGCGGTCGACCACAGCGGGCAGCGCTGGGTTGTTGCGGATCTGCGCGTTGAAATCCGCGATCGCAGGGTTCTCCGACAGCTCCATTGTGCAGCCAGCGGCGGTCTGGAAATCTCCCAACTCATATTGTTCAGGGAACGCGCCCGGTTCAACTCCGCCCATATCGGCGGCTGAAATTGCAGGGCAGTTGGCGTAGGCTGCGAACGGTAGAACAAGCAGCGCAGCGCTGCTCCATAATAGTCGTTTCATAGTCTCTCCTGTCGTTGGTTTGTATGGAAGTTTTCTTCCTTATGGGACGTAACCGCCCTTTGTAACAAAAAGGCTACGAAGCGGCGGGGTCGTGGTATAGGTCCAGTGCCTCCTTCCGGATAGGGCCAGATAGGGCCAAGATAAGGGCGGGCGCACACCCTAAAAAAACAGGGCGCGGCACAGCACCATATCACAAGTATGGTCTTGCGAACAAATTTACGTCAAGCGAAGTGATGGGTAAAAAAAATTGACTAAAAGATCAATTTGCCTGTGTCATGGCCGTGACCGCCCCCGACTGCGTAATCATTACGCGCCGAAACCGCCCGCCACCGTGCCGCATCCGGTGGTCCAGCAGCGCGCGGGTCATCGCAAGCAGCACTGGCTGCGCCGCCGGATCTGCCGCAATATCGCGCGCTTCACCCATCCCTGAATGATCGAACAACAGCGGCGGCAACCCTGCGTTGAAATGCACAAGGCTATACTGCACCCCGCGCAAAATACACAGATTGGCCTCCTCGGCCCCGAGCCCCAAGGCGGTTTGCGCGGTGGTGGGCGTTAACGGATCGCCAAAATCTAATTCCGAAAAGGTGAAATCGCGCCACACAGTCGGGGTTTGCCCCCATAAATACGGCGTCAGCGCCCGCCCATCCATCGTATCCGGCACCGCTTGGCCCAACCATTCCAGCACAGTCGGCGCAATATCAATAGATTCGGTCGGCGCATCAACGCAGGCCCCATGCGCCCCGGTTTGCCGTGGGTCGCGAATAATCAGCGGCGTATGATAGGCCGCGTCATAGAACGTTTGCTTGCCCCACGAATGATGATCGCCCAGCATTTCGCCATGATCCGCCGTTACCACCAGCAGCGTGTCGTCATACACCCCCGCCGATTTCAGCGCCGCAATGACCCGCCCGATATGATGGTCCACCTCGGCTGCAAGGCCCAAATAAACCGCCCGCAACGTCGCCACATTTTCGGCAGTCGGCTGCAAATCCGCAAACCCCTCAACCACCGACGATATCGGCACCCGCGCATGAACGCTCGGGATAAACGGATGGCGCGCTTGTTCCGCGCCTCGGTCGCCCACGCAGACCGGCGCAGGAATATCCGCCGCCTTCACCATCCGATTATAGGGTGCCGGCGCCACCAAAGGCGGGTGCGGGCGGATATAGGTCACATGCGCAAACCACCCCGCAGGCCGCCCCAAAAGCCCGCGCAAAAACTGATCGGTCAGAAAGGCCGTGTCACTATCCTCGGCCTTATACAGCGCGGGGGCGTCCAACTCCGGCCCATTTGGCCTAAAAATCTCAGGGTACGGCGGCACGTCATAGCCTTTGGCAATCAAATCCGCGCGCCACGGCAGGCTTGCCTCCAGCCGCATTTCCACCGCCTCATGAAAGCCCGGCATCACCTCTTCATAGCTGGTCAGCGCCGGGTCGCCGGGCGCGAACTGCCGTGGGTCCTGCCCACTGTCGGTATAGCCGTAAAGCAGCGGCAAATACCCCGCCTTACGCACTTCGGTCGCGATATTGGGGGTGTCATGCGGCATCGGCGTGCCATTGCGCACCGCCCCATGGTTCATCGCATATTGCCCGGTCAAAATGCTCGCGCGCGAAGGGCCGCAAGGGTTCACCACCGAATAATGCCGGGTAAAACTGACCGCCTCCGCCATCAGCGCGCGCAAATTCGGCATCGGCGTTACATCCGCCAACCCACCCCACAAGCAATCCGCGCGCAATTGGTCGATAACGATGAAAAGAACGTTGGGCTTGGCGTGCATATCAGGGCCTCTCCTTATGACCCCTCATGCAAAGCCAAAGATGCTGCCCAAAGCAATACCAAAATATGCTCCAG
>CBDTUV010000015.1:0-20065 GCA_965363575.1 uncultured Pseudorhodobacter sp.
CGATCTGGAGAAGAGGTTGTGGTTGCAGGCGCGGAAGGGCCGATCCGCGCCATTTTGGCCGAAGTTGATGGCGTGGGTGAACGCCGCGAGATCTATCTTTTACCCGTGGATGAAAGCCCAGTTGGCACCGAAATGGTTGCAGACTTTGAGAGCCTTCCCATCGCGATGATCAAGTTTCGTGCGGATGGCAGCATGCGATCTATTAATGCCGCCGCCCGCGATCTGACCCACTTGACCCAATTGGATATGCCTGCGATCAACGATCTTTTTGAAGGCTTGGGACGTTCTATTGCCGATTGGATGGATGATGTATTAGCCGAAAGGCTGGCCACAGCGGCAGAGGTTATGCGCCTGCGCCGCGACGGAAGTGATGTGTTTATCCAAGTCTCGTTGCGACGCATTGTCGATAATGGCCGGCCTGGTGTGCTCGCCGTTTTGCAAGATGCGACCGCCCTTAAAACGCTTGAGGCGCAGTTTGTTCAAAGCCAGAAAATGCAAGCTATTGGCCAGCTTGCAGGGGGCATTGCGCATGATTTCAACAACTTGTTGACTGCTATTTCAGGGCATTGCGATTTATTGTTGCTGCGCCATGACCAAGCCGACCCTGAATATGCCGATTTGGTGCAGATCCACCAAAACGTTAACCGGGCTGCGGGGCTTGTCGGTCAATTGCTTGCATTTTCCCGCAAACAAACTCTCAAACCTGAACATATTGATCTGCAAGATGTCTTGTCAGACATGACCCATCTGTTGAACCGATTGGTTGGCGAAAGGCTAAAGCTTCGGTTAATTCATGGGGCCGACCTTGGAATGATCCGTGCCGACAAACGCCAGTTGGAACAGGTTTTGATGAACCTTGTCGTAAACGCTCGCGATGCGATGGAAGACGGCGGCGTGATCCGGGTTGAGACGGAGGCCGTCACGCTGGCCCAAGACACACCTCAGGGTCAAGTCGTCATGCCTGCCGGTCATTATTCGGTCATTCGGGTGATTGACCAAGGGTGCGGCATCGCGCCCGATCAGTTGCAGAGGATATTTGAGCCTTTCGTTACGACAAAAGGTGTGGGTAAGGGCACAGGGCTTGGACTTTCGACTGTTTACGGGATTGTAAAGCAATCGGGTGGCTTTGTGTTTGTAGAAAGTGAGATCGACAAAGGCTCGGTTTTCACGCTGTACTTCCCAGTAAACGAGGATCGTGAAAGCCAGAAAGCTGCGCTGTCAAAGCCCGCCGCCGCCCCGTTGAACAAGATCGGTGAAGGCGTAATTTTGCTGGTTGAGGATGAAGCCCCAGTCAGGGCTTTTGCTTCACGCGCCCTTCGTTTGCGCGGCTATACGGTGCTAGAGGCGGAAAACGCCGAAGTGGCACTGAAAACTCTTGAAGACCCTGCGCTTGAAATCGATTTGTTTGTCACAGACGTTGTGATGCCGGGTATGGATGGCCCTGCTTGGGTGCGTGAAGCATTGATCGATCGTCCAGATGTGCGCGTTGTGTTTGTGTCCGGCTATGCCGAGGATTGTTTGACCGAAAATCAAGCCAAAATTCCAAATTCGGTCTTTTTAGCCAAACCATTTTCATTGAACGAACTGGCCACCGTGGTCCAAGGACAGATGCTGCATTGATGGCTTGTGTCGCTTCAACCCATTAAAATAGAGTCATATAATTCAAAATCATCACCGGCAAATGCCCTTAATTTGCTCTCCGTTGCCGCGTTAAGGTCAAGACTGGCTGTTGGGGACACATTTAACCGAGGCAGGATGATTTCGCAGCCCAAACGGTCTTCTAGAAATGTGACAAAACCACCAATATCCTCATATCGAAACAAATAGTCGACACCGCGGTCTTTCCGGGATTTCAAAAACCGTGCTTGCGATCCAACGGCGGCAAATTCGGGGGGGACATCGGAACAATACGCACTGACAAATTCGTCAAAACTCACATTGGCCGTGCTTTTTTTCGCCTCGATAACGTCGTCGCGCTGACGGTACCGGTACCAGCTGCCAAGCCAATCTTTCGGTTCCCGCATCAAGGCGGTCACAGAAAACGGATGCCCCGATGCAACTTCAAGATAAGGGCCCAAAAATCGATGGAAGCGTTGCACGGAGGTATGTTTAAGCACCGGTGGGCGTTGCACGACCAGTGCCGAAAGCGATTCCAGCGCCGCCTCAATCGCGGTCGACCCGGTCTTGGGGGTAGCCAAGAAGGCCAGTCTTTGATCCCAAAATACCAACATTTGCGCAATCCTTAAGGTTCAGTGCACTTTGTAACTGCATCGCAGTCCACAAGTTTACGAATTTGAGCGGATCGAAACAATCCATCGCGTGCGTTGAACTTGCGCAAATACTTCAACTGCCCCGGTTCGTTCGGCGCCGGAATATCTTGGCAAGCACCGCGAAGAAGACCAGTTCAGATCAAAGCACAGGCGCCAAGACTATCCCTTGCAGCCAGGGCATGGCGCCATGCAGCAGAGGCGCCGCAGTTCTTGGCAGCACCGCTTGTCTCAACACATAAAAACGCGTAGTAAAACAACTGAATGGTTGAGAGGGGAAGAAATCTTGCGTGATCTCAAATTGCCAGACCAGCGCCACCCTGAAAAAGCGCATCGCGTCGACAATGCGCAGCCTAAAAAGCCTGATTGGATCAGGGTAAAGGCGCCATCCTCGGCTGGATACAAAAAGACGCGCGACATTTTGAAAGAGCAAAAACTGGTCACGGTTTGCGAAGAGGCAGGCTGCCCGAATGTTGGCGAATGCTGGGGGCAGGGCCATGCCACCATGATGATCATGGGCGAGATTTGCACGCGCGGCTGTACGTTTTGCAACGTGGCCACTGGCAAGCCGCAAACTTTGGATACGTTTGAGCCGGGACGTGTGGCGCATGCCGTGCAGCAATTGGGCCTGAACCATGTCGTCGTCACATCCGTTGACCGCGATGATCTGGAGGATGGCGGAGCTGACCATTTTGCCCAAACCATCCGCGCCATCCGTCACCGCAGCCCAGATACGACGATTGAGGTTTTGACGCCTGACTTCCTGAAATGCACGCCAGAGGCCTTGGAGAAAGTGGTCGAGGCGCGGCCCGATGTGTTTAATCACAATCTTGAGACCGTGCCGGGGCTTTACCCCGAGGTGCGGCCGGGTGCGCGGTATTTCCACAGCTTGCGCCTGTTGCAACGGGTCAAGGAATTGGACCCAACACTGTTCACCAAATCGGGCATCATGGTCGGTTTGGGCGAGGAAGCGATGGGCGTGCGACAAGTGATGGATGATATGCGCGCGGCGGACGTCGATTTCCTGACCATCGGGCAGTATTTGCAACCAACACCAAAACACCACCGGATCGCGCGATTTGTAACACCGGATGAATTTAAGGCCTATGAAACGGCGGCCTATGGCAAAGGCTTTTTGATGGTGTCTGCAACGCCTTTGACCCGGTCATCTTACCATGCGGGGGATGATTTTGCCCAGATGCGGGCCGCGCGCATGGCGAAACTGGCACAGTAAAGATTTGGGCTAAGGCGCACGAATGGTGCCCTGTCCGCCCACATATGTCTATTTGGGACAGATGAAGCAGATCAGTTTGGCACGGCGGGCACGCGTTTAAGGTAGGCTGCAATAGCTGCCCGGTCGATTTCGGGCAAGCGCGCCATGTTTTCCACCACATGCACCATATGCCCCCCGACAGAATCGTATTCAGGGGTAAACCCGGTCGTAAGATAGGCCACAATGTCCTCTTTTGACCAATCCAGCGCACCGGGGGTGATGTTGGGAATGCGGCCTTTGCCCGAGGGGTCGGCAGCCCCTGCCAACCATTTGTCACGGATCAGACCACCAAGCGCGTTGCGCGGCGTGTGGCATTCGCCGCAATGGGCAAGCGCCTCGGACAAATAGCGACCACGCGTTTCCACCTCGGACAAATCACCGGTGACCACCCAATCGGTGTTCACGAATAAAAACTTCCATCCCCCCAAGCTGCGGCGAATGTTAAAGGGAAAGCTCACCTCATGCGGAAGGCTTGCCACGGGCGATAACGGCAAACTGTCCATATACAGTTTGAGGTCAGCCACATCTTGCAACTGCATTTTATTGTAGGCGCTATACGGAAAGGCCGGGAAGTAATGTGCGCCTTGCGGTGACACACCTTGCGTTACGGCATTGGCAAAATCCGCCAGTGTCCAGCCCCCGATGCCATGATTGGGATCGGGGGAAATATTAGGCGCCAGAAAAGTGCCAAAAGGTGAGGCAAAACGTTGGCCACCCGACAGCACCAATGCCGCGTCGCCAGTCGCACCTTGCGCCATATGGCACGAGGCGCAGCCAGCCGCCCAAAAAACCTGCGCACCTTTTGTAGCGTCACCGACAAGTTCGGCTGTTTGGCTTGGGGTAAGGGTTTTGGGCATGGTGAGCGTCCAAAACACGGCACCCCCAACAGCGATAAGGCCTGCGGCAATGACAAGACGTCGCATGGTGCCTTCCTTTCAAATGGCTAGGGGCAACTTTGCCGGGCTGAGCCGTGCAAAACAAGTCCGGACTTGTGCGGTCAGAATCGCGGTGTGCGGTGCGCGCGGCCACCGTTTTCAAGCGTCAACCACTTGGGCCAACCAACAAAGTACTCGATCCCGACCAAGGCCAAGCAAAGCAAGATCACGCCGATGACCAGTTTGACCCGCGCTTCGGACGGCGGGTTGCGGGCCCATTTTGCCATGCGCAACAGCCATGTGTAGTTCATGCGGCCCCCCTGATGTGATTGGCCAAGTCGTGCCAAGGTGCTGCATCAAACGTCGCGCGCGCCGCACCCGATGGCGAGGGCAGAACCCAAATGGCAAGATCGGCAAACGTTGTTGCAGTCGCGCGGCCCGCAGGGTGACGCGCACCAAGCGCTATTTTTGCAGCCGTAAGGCTGGTGAAGGCAAGACGCTTGGGGCGCAAGCTGGCCACCAACTGGGCCAATCTTGCGGGCATATAGGCGGCCTTTGGAATGTCGCGGTCCATGCCGGACACGCCCTTGGCCAAATCGGTCAGGCCGATCCCCAGCCCAAGCAGCATATGATCATCCACAGGCGCAAAAAGCCGTGGGGTAAGCCCGGTTTCAAACAGCATATGCCAAAACCGATTACCCGGGCCCGCATAATACTGCCCCCGCAGCCCTGACGTGTGGCTGGCCGCCGTGCCACAAAACACCACGTCCAGCCCATGGGCCACACGGTCGGGCAGCATCACGCATCGTCCGTAAAGCGCACTTTGCCGATATAGGGCAGATTGCGGTTGCGCTGGGCAAAATCAATGCCATAGCCCACGACAAATTCATCGGGAATGGTAAAGCCTGTCCAAGTGGCTTTGATATCCACCTCTCGCCGTGTCGGTTTGTCCAAGAGTGCGCACACCTCTATCCGGGCCGGGTTGCGCGATTCCAGCAATCGCAAGACATGGTGCAAAGTAAGTCCTGTATCAACGATATCTTCCACGACCAACACATCGCGCCCTGCAATTTCACCACGCAAGTCCTTGAGAATACGTACCTCTCTGCTGCTTTTGGTGCTGTTGCCATAGCTTGATGCTTCTAAAAAATCGACCTCGACCGGCAGGTCTAATTCGCGCACCAAATCAGCAATGAATACGAATGACCCGCGCAAAAGGCCCACGACAACCAGCTTGTCCGTGCCGTCAAAATGGGTGCGAATATCGGTGGCAAGCTCTTCGACCCGGGCCGCAATGGACTTGGCCGAGATCAGTTGGTCTATGACATATGGTCTCGTTGGCATGGCGGCCCCTTGATTTCCATGATCTGTTTATCCAAAACCAAAGCGCAAGTCACGCCAAAGACGGATACCTATAACGAAATGCCGCGTCATTCAGAAACCAAACGCCTGCCTTATACCGCTGATCAAATGTACGGGCTGGTTGCCGATATCGAAAGCTATCCAAAATTCCTGCCGTGGAATTCGGCGGCGCGCATAAGGTCGCGAAAGGCAATAGATGACGGTGGCGAGGTGCTGGAGGCTGATTTGGTGATCAGCTTCAAGGTCTTTCGTGAACGCTTTGGCAGCCGTGTGACGCTTTGGCCCAAGGCGCAGAAAATCGACACCGAGTATTTGGAAGGACCGTTCAAATACATGCGCTCCAGCTGGGCCTTTCGCGATGTGCCGAGCGGTTGCGAGGTGGAATTCATGGTTGATTTTGAATTCAAGAACGCAATTTTGCAGGGCATAATCGGGGTGGTGTTCAATGAGGCGATGCTGCGCGTGGTACGGGCTTTTGAACGCCGCGCGGCCGATCTTTATGGGCACAGCTAATGGAAATAAAGTGAGGGCATTGCTACCCCAAAAACTCCTTAGCTGGTCATATCACAAGACCTACAAGTGACGATTTGCCGAATTTGATCGCTCCCAAGCCGCCAAGACAAAAACGCGGCGGCGGTGTGATTTTATGACGGCGCGGCGGTCATTGTCCAAGCGGTATCTTCGGGGTTCTTGGGGGCGCCTCCTCTGATTTCTATCGCGAGCAATAAGACGACACAGCTGGATTTTGTGATCAATCTGGTGGCAATTTACAAAACGTCCAAGAAAAGCGCGATGTAACCACCTTATGCATGTATTTAGGGCGTTATTGCAGCGCCAATGCCAAAAGGCCTAAAGCGTGGTCTGTGGCGGCAATGCGCACATTGCCACGCCCCAAGGGGCCGAAGTCCACCGTTTCGCAGCGCGCAGGCTGGCCACGTATCGCCAAACCAAAGCACACGCGCCCTTCAGGCTTGTATTCGGTCCCGCCGGGGCCAGCGATGCCCGTGATGGATATGGTCAGTGCAACACCTGCCGCATGCAACGCTCCAGCCGCCATTTCCACCGCAACCGCCTCTGAGACGGCGCCATGGGTTGCAAGGGTTTCAGGCGAAACCCCTAGCATCGCAACCTTTGCCGCGTTGGAGTAGGTGACAAAGCCGCGATCAAACACATCGGATGATCCCGCAATATCGGTTAAAGCAGCAGCAACCATGCCGCCCGTACAGCTTTCTGCCGTGGCGATCGTGATCCCCTTGGCCCGCGCGGCATCAAGCACTTGTGTGGCAAGGGCCGCGGTCACAAGAACACCACATGCGCAACAACGGCAAAGACCGCGGTTCCAAGCCCCGCGAACAGCCCGGCCCACAGATCGTCAATCATCACCCCATCCGCATCGCCGCGCGCATCGGCCCGGCCCACAAGCCAAGGTTTCCAAACATCAAACAGACGAAAAAACAAGAACGCCGCAACCCAACCCGGATAGGGAAAGTTATCGCTGGCAAGCCCGACGTACCAAAACCCGAATGATGGAAACAGCAGCGCAATCCACATGCCTGCCACCTCATCAATCACAATCTCGGACGGGTCTTCGCCCGGTTTGCCGGCAAGTTCCGCACGACACGCCCAAAAGCCTGCAAATGTGACCAAAACAGTGGCCACCGCCAGCAAAGGGAAATGACCAATCCGGTGAATGAGCAATCCAACGCCAAGAGCCGCCGCAGACCCCCAAGTACCGGGGGCAGGGCGCAAAAGTCCCGCACCAAAAAAGATCGAAACGATACGGCTTAGGGTCATGGTTTCACCAATGTTGCTGTGGCAAGGGCTGCAATGCCTTCTTCGCGTCCGGTAAACCCAAGGCGTTCGCTGGTGGTTGCCTTGACCGAAACGCGGTCAACCTCCACCCCCATAATACCCGCCAAGGCTTGGCGCATCGCTTGCGCTTGGGGGCCAATTTTTGGGCGTTCACAAATCAATGTCACATCGGCGTTGCCAAGCGCAAACCCGCGGGCGCGGGCGCGGGCCATCGCGTGGGCCAAAAAGATATGGCTCTCGGCCCCTTTCCACTGTGGGTCAGACGGGGGAAAATGCTGGCCAATATCGCCGTCTGCCAGCGCACCATAAATCGCATCGGTCAGCGAATGCATGCCCACATCCGCATCCGAATGCGCCAAAAGGCCCTTTGAATGCGGTATCTTAACCCCACAGAGCCAAACATGATCCCCCTCGCAAAAAGCATGCACATCAAAACCGTTGCCAAGCCTAATATCCATTCAACAATCCTTTGTCTGTTCGGCCCGTTTGCACGCGGCCAATATACGCTCGGCGCGCAAAAAGTCATCGGGCATGGTAATTTTGATGTTGTCTTCATCACCTTCAACAATCGCCACTACAAGCCCAAAGGCTCGCGCCACCGCCACATCATCGGCGGCATCACCGAGGTGCGCGCGGTGTGCGGCCAGAATATCCGCGAAATGAAAGGCTTGCGGGGTTTGCGCACGGAACAGTTTTTCGCGCGCTTGCACACCGGTCACAAGGCCGTCACCGCCGCGCCACAAGGCATCTGTGACGGCAAGGGCAGGGGCCGCCGCTTTGTGGCTTTGCAATGCGTCTTGCAGGCGCGCAACCATGGCAGGCGATGGGAAAGGCCGCGCCCCATCATGGATAAAGACTGTATCCACCGGGTTGTCCGCAATCGCCTCCAGCGCATTCTTTACCGAATTCGCGCGCGACGCGGCGCCGATCACCACTTGCACACCCGCGCCAAGGCTAGCAGCCCGCGCTTGATCTTCGGGATGCAGCGTCACGACAATTTTGCCAAACCCAGGCATCGCCCGAAACGCATCGACCGTATGCCGCAAAACCGGGATGCCACCCAACATCTGCCACTGCTTTGGCACGGGCCCGCCTGCGCGGGTGCCACGGCCGGCTGCGGTGATAATAACGGCGCATGTCATGACTAGGGCTTCCAACCAGTACCGCCCACAGCATTAAGGGATCTGCCAAGCGAGGGCAATCGCGGCGGCCAAGGTCGAATTGATTAAAAATTAGGCGAATTCAGTTTTTCGGTCAAAATTTCGGCGCAAAGGTTTGTCTTTTCAGCAGGGCAAGGCTAGGTGAGTGGAACCAAAAACCAAAAAGGCTTCCTCGCTTGATACTCGGTCCCTTGAAAATAACACCGCCCGTCTTGCTGGCCCCGCTTGCTGGCATCACCGATTTGCCCTTTCGGCGGTTGGTGGCACGCTTTGGTGCTGGCCTTGTGGTGTCTGAAATGGTGGCCAGTCAAGAGGTGGTGCAAGCCCGCCCATTGGCCCGCGCCCGTGCAGAACTGGGGTTTGACCAACAGGCAACCTCGGTCCAATTGGCTGGGCGTGAGGCCTATTGGATGGCCGAAGCTGCGCGATATGTCGAAGCCCAAGGCGCGCAGGTCATTGATATCAACATGGGCTGCCCGGCGAAAAAGGTGACGACAGGCTATTCGGGGTCAGCTTTGATGAAAGACCCCAATCACGCACTGTCGCTGATTGAGGCGGTTGTGGGCGCGGTCAAGGTGCCAGTCACGCTGAAAACCCGGCTGGGTTGGGACGGTGGCATGCTGAACGCGCCCGAAATTGCGCGACGGGCCGAAAATGCGGGTATCGCGATGATCACCATCCATGGGCGCACCCGCTGCCAGTTTTACAAGGGTGCGGCGGATTGGGCCGCAATTGCCCATGTCAAACAGGCCGTCTCTATCCCGGTCATCGCCAATGGCGACATTTTGGGCCCAAGTCAGGCGCGCGCGGCCCTTGCCGCTTCTGGCGCCGATGGCGTGATGGTTGGGCGCGGCGCGCAAGGGCGGCCTTGGGCCTTGGGCGTAATTTCTGCTGCTTTGTTTGGAACGCCCCCGCCGATCATCCCGCAAGGGGCCGACTTGGGCGACCTCGTGGTCGGGCACTATGAAGAAATGCTTGGCTTTTACGGCGCGGAATTGGGCGTTAAGGTCGCGCGCAAACATCTTGGTTGGTACTTGGAAACCGCAGGCCTGACTGCCGCGCGCGGCCCGATCATGACCGAGGGCGACCCCAAGCGCGTGGTTGCCGAACTGCACGCCGCCTTTGCCGATGCCCAGCAGGTGGCCGCATGACCGCCCCAGATCCGCTGCCAGCCCCCGGCGCCTTTTGGGCCTCTTTGCCCGTGCCTGCCTTGCTGATCGATGCAAACGGCATAGTGGTTGAAATTAACCCCGCCGCCGAGCTGTTCCTGAACCTCTCAATGCGCAGCCTCAAAGGCCATGCCTTGCTTGAGCGCCTGCATATCGACGCCCCCATGGAAGAGGCGATGGCCCGTGTGCGCCGCAACCAATCCGCGGTGGTGATCAATGATGTTGAAATTACCACCGGCGAACGTGCGCCCGTGCATTGCCGCATCCAAATCGCGCCCATGCAAGACCACCGCGACTTGTCGATGGTCCTAATCTCACCGCGCGACATCGCTGATCGTTTGGGCCGCTCAACAGCCGTTAAAACCGCGGCCAAATCGGCCATCGGCATGGCGGAAATGCTTGCGCATGAAATCAAGAACCCTTTGGCGGGCATTTCAGGTGCCGCCCAACTGCTTGCGATGAACCTGTCACCCGAAGATCGTGAGCTTTCGGACCTGATTGTTGAGGAAACCCGGCGAATCGTTAAGCTGCTGGAACAAGTCGAACAGTTCGGCAACATGCGGCCACCAGACCGCCAATCGGTCAACCTGCATGATGCGTTGGACCGCGCGCGCCGCTCGGCCACCGTGGGGTTTGCCCGCGCCATGACAATTATCGAAGATTACGACCCCTCGCTACCCAACACCTTTGCCGATTCTGACCAGTTGATGCAGGTCTTTTTGAACCTGATCAAGAACGCGGCTGAGGCATCGGGACCAAAGGGCGGCGTGATCCGCCTACGCACGTTTTACGACTTGTCATTGCGCATGCGGCACAAGGATGGTTCCGGTAACCCCTTGGCGCTTCAGGTGGAAATCATTGACGATGGTCCCGGCCTGCCGCCCGGCATTGCCGACAATATCTTTGAACCGTTTGTCTCAGGGCGTGAAAACGGCACCGGGCTTGGGCTTGCCTTGGTCACCAAAATCATCTCGGACCATGACGGTTGGATCGCGGTTGACAGCGTTCCCGGCCGCACCGTGTTCCGCGTGTCCTTACCCTTGGTCCCCAAACCGAAACTTTCAGGAGTGTAACCGATGGATGGTACTGTTCTTGTCGCTGACGATGATCGCACAATCCGCACGGTTTTGACCCAAGCCTTGACGCGGGCGGGATGCAAGGTTCACGCGACCTCCAGCCTGACGACGCTGATGCGCTGGGTTGAGGAAGGCAAAGGCGATCTGGTCATTTCAGACGTGATGATGCCCGATGGCAATGGGCTTGAGGCGCTGCCTCAGATTGCCAAATTGCGTCCTGGTCTGCCCGTCATCGTGATCTCTGCGCAGAACACAATCATGACCGCCATTCAGGCCGCCGAGGCCGAGGCCTATGACTATCTGCCAAAACCCTTTGATCTGCCTGACCTGATGAAACGTTCGGCCCGCGCGCTCGATCTGAAACGCCGCGCGCCTGTACGCCCCGCCGCTGCCCCGCGTGAAGTGGGCGATGACCTGCCTTTGGTGGGGCGCACTGCGGTGATGCAATCGCTCTACCGTCTGGTGGCCCGCGTGATGAACACCGACCTTGCCGTACTGATTTCAGGTGAATCCGGAACAGGCAAATCGCTGATTGCGCGCGCGATCCACGATTTTTCAGATCGGCGCAGCCAACCTTTCGTGGTGGTGCAAGCTTCTGATTTGGCAGGCGTCGACGGGCCATCAAGCCTACTGGCCCGCGCCAAAAGCGGCAGTTTGATCTTTGACGAAATCGCTGATTACAACGACGATACCCAAGCCCGCATCGTGCGAATGCTTGACATGTTTGGCGACAATGCCCCCCGTGTCATGGCCACCTCGCAATCTGATCTGACCCAGTGGATGAAGGCGGGAACCTTTCGCCAAGACCTGTATTACCGTCTTGGCGGCGTCAATATTCAAGTGCCGTCTCTGCGCGAACGGGTCGAAGATATCGACCTTCTTGCCCAACATTTCCTAGCGCGCGGCGAGCGTGACAGCGGCGTCCAACGCAAACTGTCGGCCGAGGCCTGCGATCTGGTGCGAAATTACAGCTGGCCTGGCAATGTGCGCCAATTGGAAAACGCCGTGCGCCGCTTGCTGGTCACATCCAGCGAGCCGGAAATCGCGCGATCAGAAATAGAGATGATGCTGACCAACCAACCCGCGATGGAGCCCTTGCGGGGCGGCGGCGAAGGCGAAAAGCTGTCGGCATCCGTGGCACGGCACTTGCGCCGCTATTTTGATTTGCATGGCGGGTCTTTGCCCCCGCCCGGCGTCTATGCCCGTATTTTACGTGAATTTGAGGCCCCACTGCTGGAAATCGCATTGGATGCAACAGCCGGAAATCAGGCTAAATGTGCCGATCTTCTCGGCATCAACCGCAATACCTTGCGCAAAAAGATCACAGATCTGGAAATTCGCGTGACACGGCGACGTAAATTGATGTAAAACTGCCACAGGGAGCGTGGCTTTTGGGATCACCCTGAAAACACGCGACTAATTCGGTTCAGGCACATTTTGTTTGCCGAATCTTTGGGGGTTTTGATGTGTCGGCAGTAATGCGCAGCAATACTTGGCTTCGACTGTCGCGTCTGCGCAGGCAAAGGCGCTTTCAAAACATCATGACCTTTGTCTTGGTCACGCTTGGCCCGGTTCTGGCCTTTGCAACCTTTATGGCACTGGGCCCGTTCGACCAAGGCGCCACCTCACTGTTCTTGCGCCTGATTTTGCTTGCCGATTTGGTCTATGTGCTTGTGGTCGCCTCGCTTGTCCTATCGCGCGTGTCACGGATGATATCCGACCGGCGCAGCCAATCTGCAGGATCACGGCTGCACCTGCGCATGTCGGGCATCTTTGCGCTGTTGGCGTTGACCCCCACAGTCTTGGTTGCCGTTTTCGCCACCATCACCTTTAACGTGGGGTTAGAGGGCTGGTTTTCCGAACGCGTCCGCGCGGTTGTCGGCAATTCGCTTGCCGCAGCCCAAGCCTATGACGGCGAACACCGCAGCGATCTGACCGAAGACGTGCAAAGCCTTGCGGCCTATCTGAACGTGGCCAAGCAAAGCACCTTTTTCCTTGCCGACGACCAACTGCGCCCACTGTTGACCCAAGGTCAGGCCGCGATTCAACGCGGTTTGAAAGAGGCCTATCTGATTGACGGGTCCGGCACACTGAAAACCCGCGGCGAACGCTCTTATCTTTTTGATTTTGAACCGCTTTCAGACGCGCAAATCGCGCAGGCCCGCGCCGGCGAAACCGTGCTGATTGAGGATTGGCCAAACAACGAACTGCGCGCCTTGGTCTTTCTGAACGCCTATGTCGACCGCTTCCTCTATGTCTCGCGCGTGGTGGACGGCAATATCCTAAGCTTGCTGGATGAGACGCGCGAAACCGTTTCGCTTTATCAACAGCTGGAGGCTGAGCGCGGACGCCTGCTGTTCGAATTTGGCCTTTTGTATCTTGGCTTTGCGCTGATCTTGATTTTGGCCGCCATTTGGCTGGGCCTGTGGTTGGCCGAACGCTTGTCCCGGCCCATCGGGCGCTTGGCGGGGGCCGCGCAACAGGTAGGCAGCGGCAATCTGAACGTCCAAATCCCCGAGGAAGAGGGCGATGACGAAATCGCCATGATGGGGCGGCTGTTCAACCAAATGACCCGTCAGCTAAAAGGCCAGCGCGATGCTTTGGTCGAAAGCAACGTCGAAACTGAAGGGCGCAGGCGCTTGTTCGACTCCGTACTCTCATCAGTCACCGCCGGGGTCATCGGGCTGGATGCCGATGGCCGGGTTGATTTTGTGAACCGCGCAGCCGAACGCTTGCTCGATATGCAAGGCGGCGTGCATGGGCGCGACCTGACCTCCCTCGTGCCAGAATTTAACAATCTTTTCAATAAACTACGCGGAGGAAATGGTGCGTCGGTGCAAGAGGAAGTCCGCCTGACCCGCAAAGGCCACATGGAAAGCCTGCTGGTTCGGTTAAGCATTCGGCGGTCAGACACGGGCGCGCTGGAAGGTTACGTGGTCGCCTTTGACGATGTGACTGACCTCGTTTCGGCACAGCGCATGGCCGCTTGGGGGGATGTCGCCCGCCGCATCGCGCATGAGATCAAGAACCCTCTGACCCCGATCCAGCTGTCAGCCGAGCGCATCAAACGCAAGTTTCGGCCCTTGGTCGGTGATCACGCCGCCGATCTGGATCAATATGCTGACGTAATCATACGCCAAACCAATGGCTTGCGCCGCATTGTTGATGAGTTTTCTAAGTTCGCCCGCATGCCAGAACCGATCCGGCGCGAGGAAGACTTGGTCAAGATTCTATCAGACGCCATTGTGTTGCAAGAGGCAGGACAACCAGCAGTACGCTTTGTGACCGACATTGCCGATGGTCCGATTTTGATGGATCTGGATTCCACCATGATCTCACAGGCCTTAACAAACCTGATTAAAAATGGCGGAGAAGCTATTGAAACTTATCAAGAAAAAAATGATCCAGTCGGTTTTGACCCCGAAATTCGGATCAGCCTTAAAGCCGCCGCTGACCATGTCGTCATTCTTATCGCTGACAATGGCATAGGTCTGCCACCTGACCGCTCGCGCCTGTTTGAGCCTTATGTGACGACGCGCGAGAAAGGCACAGGCCTTGGCCTGCCTATCGTTAAAAAGATCATCGAAGAGCATGGCGGCACGCTCGCGCTCTTGGATGCAGATGAATTTCAAGAAAACACCCATGTCGGCGCAATGGCAGAAATCATCCTGCCACGACTTCGGGCAAGAAACGCAGGCCGCAGGGCCGAGGGGGAAATATGAGTAGCATTCTGATCGTTGACGATGAACGCGATATCCGCGAGTTGATCGGGGATATTTTGAAAGACGAAGGGTTTGCGGTGCGATTGGCCGGAAATTCCGACGAGTGCATGGCCGAAATCGGGACAGAGGCGCCCGCTTTGATGATCCTGGATATTTGGCTGAAGGACAGCCAGATGGACGGCATCGACATTCTGAAAACGGTGAAGCGCGACAATCCTGATGTGCCGGTGGTCATCATCTCGGGCCACGGTAATATCGAAATTGCGGTCGCCGCAATCAAGCAAGGGGCGTATGATTTCATTGAAAAGCCCTTCAACATTGATCAGTTGATGGTGGTGGTCAGCCGTGCGATGGAAACCAGCCGCTTGCGCCGCGAAAACACAGATTTGCGCCGGCGTGATGTAACAGCGTCGGAAATGCTTGGATCAAGTACCGCGTTCAAGACGTTGAAATCGCAGCTTGAAAAGGTCACCAAGTCCAACGGCCGCGTAATGCTGACCGGGCCTGCCGGGGCGGGCAAGGAACTGGCGGCCCGCTTTATTCACGGCAACTCGAACCGCGCCACGGCCCCCTTCGTCACCGTCACCTCGGCCACCATCGAACCTGAACGGATGGAAGAGGTGCTGTTTGGCCGCGAAACCGCCGACCGTGGCATCGAACAAGGTTTGCTGGAACAAGCGCATGGCGGTGTGGTCTATTTTGACGAGGTGGCCGAAATGCCGCTTGGCACCCAGACCAAAATCCTGCGCGTACTGGTGGACCAGCAATTCACACGGGTCGGCGGTGTTGACAAGGTCCGTGTCGATCTGCGCGTCATCTCGTCCACCACCCGCAATTTGCAGTCGGAAATTGCCGCAGGCCGTTTTCGCCAAGAGCTGTTTGATCGGCTTAACGTGGTCCCAATCGCCGTCCCCAGCCTAGAGGACCGGCGCGAGGATATCCCTGAACTGACCACCTATTTCATCGACATGTTCCACCGCACCCAAGGCCTCCCGATGCGCAACCTCACGTCCGAGGCCGAGGCGATGCTGCAAACCATGCAATGGCCCGGCAACGTGCGCCAACTGCGCAATGTGATTGAGCGGGTCTTGATCCTGGGCGATGGATCTGGCGCAGTCGACGTCAAAGAACTGCCGGGACATGAGCCTGCAGGCCGCGAAGATGGCCGTTTGGTCCTTGGCGGTGCTTTGGCCACCTTGCCGCTGCGCGAAGCGCGCGAACTGTTCGAAAAAGAGTATCTTCTGACCCAAATCAACCGTTTCGGTGGCAATATCAGCCGCACCGCCAGCTTTGTCGGCATGGAACGCAGCGCGCTGCACCGCAAGCTGAAATCCCTTGGCGTGGTCACAACCAACAAATCCGGCGCCCGCATGGCCCGCCTCGAAGACAATGACGATGACGACACCGACGACTAAGCCCACATTGACCATTCCACCCGCTTCTGCCACATACTGCCCTAAATGCCGCGACCACGGAGTGTAGGCCCATGAAAGTTATCATCTGCGGTGCGGGGCAGGTGGGGTGGCAAATCGCGCGCCACCTGTCGGGTGAAAAAAACGACGTGACCGTGGTCGATTTCAACGCCGATCTGGTGCGCCGCGCAACCGACACATTGGATGTGCAAGGCATCGTGGGCTTTGCCAGCTACCCTGATGTCTTGGCAAGGGCCGGCGCGCGGGATGCCGATATGATTATCGCCGCCACCCATTCTGATGAGGTGAACATGGTCACTTGTCAGGTCGCCCATTCCGTGTTTTCGGTCCCGCGCAAAATCGCCCGCCTTCGGTCACAAAGCTATCTTGATGCAATCTACGCCGACCTTTACCGCCGCGACCACATGCCGATTGACGTGGTGATCAGCCCAGAAAAAGAAGTGGCCGAGGCCGCCCTGCAACGCCTTGCCGCCCCCGCCACCTTTGACACCGAAAGCTTTATGGGCGGCAAAGCCCAACTGCTGGGCATTGTGCTTGATGATGATTGCCCCGTCTTGAACACGCCTTTGCGCCAACTCTCCGAACTCTTTTCCACCTTGCGCGCCATTGTGGTGGGCGTGCGCCGCGATGAGCGCCTGTTTGCCCCCGAACCGGGAGACCAACTTTTTGCGGGCGACCGGATCTATGTGTTTTCTCATACTGAAGACCTGAACCGCACGTTGGAAATCTTTGGCAAAACCACCCGCAAGCAAGAGCGTATCGTGATCGTCGGCGGCGGTAACGTGGGCCTCGCCGTGGCCCGCGCGTTAGAGGCCCGGACCGAACGAATGCGCGCCAAAATCATTGAAAAAAACCGCTCCCGCGCTGAAAAAGCCGCCGATGGGCTAGAGCGCACGATTGTTCTGAACGGTGACGGCATGGATATGGATATTTTGCTAGAGGCCGGGATCGACCGCGCCGATGCGGTTTTGGCCGTGACCGATGATGATAAAACCAACCTTTTGGTTGCTGTGCGCGCCAAACAAGCAGGCTGCCCGATGGCCATTGCGCTGGTCAACGATCCTACCCTTGTGCCGCTGATGGGCGCGCTGGACATCGACGCTTTCATCAACCCGCGTGCGACCACCGTGTCTTCAATCCTCCGCCACATACGCCATGGCCGCGTCCGCGCGATCTATTCTATCGGTGACGCCGAGGCGGAGATGATCGAAGCGCAAGTCCTTTCCACCTCACCCTTGGCGGGCAAGCTGATCCGAGATACCGAATTCCCCGAAGGGGTGCTGGTCGGCGCGGTGATGAAAGGCGATAAGGTCATGAAACCAAATGGCGATCTTCGCATGGAAGAAGGCGATGTCATCGCCCTTTTCTGCATGGCCAAGGATGTGCCAGAGGTGGAGCGCCTGTTGCAGGTCTCCGTCGACTTCTTCTAATCCGCCATGTTGCGCCGCATCCTAGAATTGCCGCTGTTGGTGATCCTGTCCGGGGTCGGATCTTTGGCAATGCTGATGCCTGCAGCCCATGCCGCTGTGCTTTCCGATTTCACCGTGGCGCGCCCGTTTTTCTATGGCGCAATCATGTTCTTTTTGCTGTCGGTTCTGGTCGGTATTGCCACCTCTAACTACCGCCCCCGCTCGGCCGCCCGCAGCCAATTGGCGGCCTTGGTCGGGGCCTATATTTGGCTGCCAATACTGTTTGCGATCCCATTTGATCAGGCGGTGAAAGACACAACTTTCGCCAATGCCTGGTTTGAAATGGTGTCGTCTTTCACCACAACCGGTGCCACACAATATGACGTCGCGGGCCGGCTTGCGCCCTCGCTGCACCTGTGGCGCGCGCTTGTGGGCTGGTTGGGCGGGTTTTTCGTCTTGATGTCGGCGGTCGCGGTCCTCGCCCCCTTGAACCTGGGCGGGGTAGAGGTTCTGTCAGGCCGTGTTCCCGGTCGCGGTGCGCGCGGGGCGGAACAGGTCACTCATGGGGCAGGTCCCGCCGACCGCATGATCCGCCACTCCATAACGCTTTTCCCCGCCTATTTCAGCCTGACCTTGTTGCTGTGGGTCTTGCTGCTGATGGCCGGAGAAACCGGCATGACAGCGTTTTGCTATGCCCTTTCAACGCTGTCTACCAGCGGCATCACCAATGGTCAGCCGATGTCCACGGCCAGCGGCGGGCTCGTCTCTGAAATCTTGGTTTTTGGCTTCATGGCGCTGGCCATCACCCGGCGCAGCCTGCCCGGCGCTGTGCTAACTGACCGCAATCGCTCCCTTTTCCAAGATCACGAAGTGCAGCTTGCTGCGTTTTTCCTGATCGTCGTGCCGGGGCTTTTGTTCTTGCGTCATTGGCTTGGCGCTTTGTCGAGCGATGACATTCTGAACACCCGCGCAGCCTTTGATGCGCTGTGGGGCGGGCTGTTTACGACCATGTCGTTCCTCACCACCACCGGCTTTGAAAGCACGGATTGGCAAGATGCACGGTTGTGGTCGGGGCTGAACAGCCCGGGGCTGGTTTTGCTGGGTTTGGCGATGATGGGGGGTGGTATTGCGACCACGGCAGGCGGGCTTAAACTTCTCCGCGTCTATGCGCTCGCTCGCCACGGAGAGCGTGAGATGGACCGACTGGTCCACCCCAGTTCCATCGGCGGCGGCGGTGATGGTGAACGCCGCCTGCGCCAAGGCGGCGCCTATGTCGCGTGGATTTTCTTTATGCTCTACGCCATGACCTTTGCGATCGTGATGGCGGCCTTGTCCCTGCGCGGGTTGGAGTTTGAACAAAGCCTCGTTCTTACCATCGCCGCCGTCACCACCACCGGCCCCTTGGCAGTCATGGCAACCGAGGTTCCCATTCGCATGATCGAATTGTCCTTTTCAGAAAAGGCGATCTTGGGTGGGGCAATGATCGTCGGCCGGGTCGAAATTCTGGCAATCCTCGCCCTTTTCGCCCCCGGAGTGTGGCGCAGGTAAGACGGTGCCCGCCTAGTGACAGGATTTCTCTTGTTTTTGGGCTGGAAACTCGTTCCAAGCCGTTTCATAGTGCAGCCGTGACCTTCGGGGGGGGCCGAAGGCAAAGACGGTAACCAAAAGAAAAAAAGGCAAAGAAAAAATGGCTTCCGATAAACAAAATCTTCAAGACGCATTTTTGAATCATGTCCGCAAGGCAAAGGTTCCCGTTACTATTTTCTTGATCAACGGCGTCAAGCTGCAAGGTGTAATCACTTGGTTTGACAACTTCTGCGTGCTTTTGCGCCGGGATGGGCAGTCGCAGCTGGTCTATAAGCATGCGATTTCGACCATCATGCCGGGTGCGCCTATCAGCCTTTATGAAGGCGAAGAATAGACTTGGAACCAGATGACCACGACGAGGATGATGGATTCTCGGTAGAACTGCGTTTGGCAGGCCACGATACCCGTGCCGAAAAAACACGTGCCTATGTGATCCACCCTGAAATCAAATCCGTCCGGTCCCGCCGTTTGCCCGAACACGGGCTTGCCGAGGCCTCTGCTTTGGCCGATGCCTTGCCGGGCCTTGAGGTGGTCGGGGCCGAGGTGGTCCGCTTGCCCAAGCTGTTGTCCGGCACGTTATTTGGCACAGGCAAGATGGCCGAATTGAAAGCGCGGATGAAGGAAGCTGGGGCCGAGTTGGTCTTGGTCGATGGCCCCGTCACCCCCGTTCAACAGCGCAATTTGGAAGAGGAATGGGGCGTCAAGCTTTTGGACCGCACCGGGTTGATCCTTGAGATTTTCGCAGACCGGGCCCGCACCCGTGAAGGCGTGCTTCAAGTTGAATTGGCGGCCTTGTCCTATCAAAGAACGCGGTTGGTGCGGGCTTGGACCCACCTTGAACGGCAACGCGGCGGGTTTGGATTTGTTGGCGGGCCGGGGGAAACCCAGATTGAATCGGATCGCCGCGCGATTGATGATCA
>CBDTUV010000016.1:0-19880 GCA_965363575.1 uncultured Pseudorhodobacter sp.
GGCGCTGTGCGGGATGTTTTGGGTGGTGAGTTGGGCAGCGAGGGCGTCACGGTCGGTTTCGCCGGTCGGGGCGATTGTGGCGAGAAGGTCGATGTTTGCGTGGTGCAGGAAAGCATCGGCAACCGAGAGGCGCTGATAGGGAAGCGTTGGGTCGCAGGTATGGGATTTGTAGCGCAGCACCGTGCTGCCTGCGGCATGGGTGGCGAGGCGGGCGAAGGTGGCGCAATCGTCCATCAGCACGGTGTAATCCTGACCCACCCTGTACCATTCCAGCATGGTGAATTCAGGACTGTGGAGCGGCCCGCGTTCGCGGTTGCGCCAGACATGGGCAAAGGCGTGGATGCGCGCCTCGCCCGCGGCCAGCAGCTTTTTCATCGCAAACTCGGGCGAGGTGTGCAGGTACATCGGATGGGGGCTGCCGTCATTGCCGATGGCGCTGGTCTCGAACGCGTGGAGGTGGGTTTCATTGCCGGGGCTAATGACCAGCGCGCTTGGGTCCACCTCAACAAAGTCCTGATCCGCGAGCCAACCGCGCAGGGCGGCTTGGATGCGGTTGCGGGCCAAAAGGGCGGGGCGGCGGCCTTCGTGCCGGTCCGGGTGCCACCAGTTCAGGGGATTTGCCATGCCATGCGCCTTTGATCTGGAGATTTCGGCCAAGATAGGCTAATGCCTAGCGCCAACGGCCCGCGCAATAGGTGACGGGTGCCATAGTTACAAGGAAATTCGTGTGAAAGTCATCGCCTCCTCGCTGCGCAAGGGCAATGTCGTTGAGATGAACGACAAGCTGTATGTTGTTCTGACTGCTGAAAACTTTCACCCCGGTAAGGGGACGCCGACCACATCCGTGAACATGCGCGGAATTTTGGACGGCGTGAAGGTATCCGAGCGTTGGCGCACGACCGAGCAGGTGGAACGGGCGCATGTGGATGAGCGGAAGTATAATTTCCTCTATGCCGACGGTGAGGGCTATCACTTTATGGAGCCGGTGAGCTTTGACCAGCTTTCGGTGCAAGATGATGTGATCGGTGACACGGCGGTGTTTTTGAAAGACGGGCTGGAAGTGTCGCTGAAAACGTTCAACGGCGTGTGCATCGCGATTGAATTGCCGCAGCGCTTGGTGGTTGAGGTGACGGAAACCGAACCTGTGGTGAAGGGGCAAACCGCGTCCTCATCCTACAAGCCCGCGACTTGTGATGAAAAGGTGCGTGTGATGGTGCCGCCGCATATCGGGGTTGGCACGCGCATCGTGATTAATACCGAAGACAATTCCTATGTGGAACGTTCCAAGGATTGATCTTTGGGTTTTAGAGTATGGAAAAGGCCCCGCCGGTTGGTGGGGCCTTTTTTTGTTTCGGATAGGGCGGGCTTGGCCCGATTTACAATGCAACAGGCACTGATATCGTGCCGGATGGCGCAAGATGCATCACATTTCTTCAAGTTCGGATTTAAGCAATTCTTCAATCTTTTGGATCGGATGATTTGTTAGCGTCTTTGGAATCTCGGCAAGAACCATGCTTGTCGTTGCGGCGGTGAATTCCTCACGAAGTTTGCCCAGTACGGCAGGCGGGGCTACGATCACGATCTTTTGGAAGGCGCCGTTTTGCGCAGCGGTGTTAAGAATTTTTGCGATATCGTCGGCGAAACGATCCTCGGCCAGTTGGTGCCAATCGGTTACCTTAATTGCAGTCCCGCCCGTGCCAGATGCCGAATTGGCGCGCCCCGGACGATCAGTACCCTGCAAACGGGTGGCTGGATTGTCCTGTGTTTCCTGCCGAATGACCTGAAGGTCATAATCGCGTGTGTTGAGTTCGTTCCGCAAGAATAGTGCTTTCTTGCCATCGGCGACCAGAACCCAAGTCCCTTTTTTCAGATTTATCACCGACACCTCCTACATTTGTTGATCTGTAGGAAGGCTAGCGGATTCGCCGAGCCTAGGATTGACGGAAATCAATGAGTGCCGCGTCCCAAGGTCAAAATTTCGAAGCATACTGGGCGATGGGGCGGCAGTTTGATGCAACGCTTTGGACGTCGATTTCACGCGCAGGCAGCGACATAGAACGGATTGCTGCGTGGTTAAACCTGCTCAAATTCCCGCAAGCTATCCCTAAACAGGTCCATGAATTCCAGCGTGATCATAGAGGGTTGTTTGTGGATGGGCCGGACGAGCGAGAGTTTGTGCGGGATGGCGGGGATGAAAGGGCGGTAGGACAGGCCGCGTGTCGCGTATCCGGCGGCGTCGAGTTCCGAGATGATGGAGACGCCGACACGGCGGGCGACCAACTCACATGCGGCGGTGAATTGGCGGGCCTCGACCACGGGTTTGATATCGACGCCGGCGGCCAAGAACGCCTCATTCAGGTCGCGGAAAAAGCTGCTGTCGCGGCGGGTGTGGATCAGGCGCTCATTGGCCAGATCGGCGGGGGTGATGGTTTTGAGGGCTTGCAAAGGATGGTCATCGGGGAAAACGCAGACGGAACGGATGAAAACGGTTTCGCTTTCTACCGCCGGGTGCCCCTCAAACCCGTCGGTGATGCCGCAGTCGTATTGCTCACCTATAATCCATTCAAGGATGCGTTCGGGGCGGTCAGGTTCAATCGTCACGGTCACGCCGGGGCGCTGGGCCAGAAAGCGGGCGACGATACCCGGCAGATGGCTGGTGGCGAAACCGGGCAGGCAGGCGATGCGCAAATGGCCTGCCTTGCGGGTGGTGATGTTGCGGCTGACATCGCGCAACTGATCCATCATTTCCAACATGCGCCGGATATCGGGCAGCAAGAACCGTGCCTCTTGGGTGGGGACAAGCCGACCTTCGCGGCGGTCGAAAAGCTGAAAGCCCATTTCGGTGGACAGGTCAGAAATCAGCCGACTCACCGCGGGTTGCGAGATGCCGAGTTCGGTTGCCGCACGGGTCATAGAGCCGTGTTCGGCCACGGTATTTAACGCTTCGAGTTGGCGGAGTTGAAGGCGAGAGTGCATATGGGGCCTGATTTGCGGGGCGTTTCGTCAGTATATAATGTTTTGTTATGGCCGTGTGAAAATAAATACGGTTGTCTTATAACTTTCATAGGGTATCGTTATCGCATTGGAGGGGCGGCACTGGGAAACATCAGTGGCGGCTTTTTGGTCAATCGGCCTGTCTGTTCGGGCTGCTATTCCTGTTGGGAGGATACAGATATGATGCTTGGTAAGAACTTCGCAATCGGCGCAATGATCGCCGGGTCCACGATGCTGTCGCCACTGGTTGCCAGCGCGCAGACGGAAGTTAATTTTTGGCACGCCTTTACGGGTCGTTTGGGTGAATTGGTCGACGCGCAAGTTGCGGCGTTCAACGCGAGCCAAAGCGACTATAAGGTCGTGGCAAGCCATAAGGGCAACTATTCCGAGACGTTGAATGCCGGGATCGCGGCGTTCCGCGCGGGTGAGCAGCCGGATATCTTGATGGTGTTTGAGGTTGGCACAGCGACGATGATGGGCGCCAAGGGTGCGGTAAAGCCAGTGTTTCAGGTGATGGCCGATGCTGGTGCGACCTTTGACCAAGACGCCTATATTGGCGCGGTGAAAGGGTACTATACGGATACCGATGGGCAGATGCTGTCCTTGCCCTTCAACTCTTCGACCCCTGTTTTGTGGGTGAACCGCGATGCGCTGACAGCGGCCGGGATTGACCCTGATGTGGACCTGTCCACATGGGATAAAATCGGCCCCGTTCTGGACACGCTGAAGGCTGCGGGCAGCACCTGCCCGATCACGACCGCTTGGCAAAGCTGGATTCATCTGGAAAACCTGTCGGCCTATCACAACGTGCCGTTTGCGACCAAAGACAACGGTTTTGCAGGGCTGGACACCGAGTTGGCGTTCAACGGCCCGCTGCAGGTAAAGCATATTCAGACCATGGGTGACTGGGCCAAGGATGGCAAATTCATCTATGCCGGTCGCCGTAACGAAGGGGGTGCAAACTTCCGTGCGGGCGAATGTGCGTTGTTCACCGAAAGCTCGGCTGGTTATGCGGGCATCAAGGCGGAAGCGAAATTTGCCTTTGATGTGCGGCCTTTGCCCTATTGGGAAGGTGTAGAGGGTGCGCCGTTGAACACGATCATCGGTGGTGCGTCGCTGTGGGTTATGGAAGGCAAGGATGAAGCCAACTACAAAGGCGTGGCCGATTTCCTGAACTATCTGTCGTCGACCCCGGTGCAGGCACAATGGCATCAGGACACCGGCTATCTGCCGATCACAATTGCGGCGGGCGAAGCAACCCGCGCGTCCGGGTTCTATGAGGCCAACCCCGGTACGGATGTTGCGGTTATTCAGATGACCAAGAACACGCCGACCGCCAATTCCAAGGGCATTCGTCTCGGCAACTTTGACCAGATCCGTACTGTGATTGACGAAGAGTTGGAGGCCGTTTGGGCGGGTGACAAAGATGCGCAAACCGCATTGGACAGCGCTGTGTCCCGTGGCAATGAGCTGTTGCGCCGGTTTGAGGCTGCAAGCCGCTAAACGCTGATATTGGGCGGGGGCCGTTCGTGTCCCCGCCCAATGACTTTAAGGCAAGGTCTTTGGGGGGATCATGGAAAAGCGCGTAACCTTTAAGGGCTGGATGCTGCCCTTGGCCTTGATCTTTCCGCAGGTCTTGGTGTCGGCGGTGTTTTTCTTTTACCCCGCAGGGCAGGCGATTTATCAATCGCTGTTTATCCCCGACCCGTTTGGACTGTCGTCGCGGTTCGTGGGTTTGGGGAATTTTGAATATTTGTTTGGCAACAGCCATTACCGCGCGTCCTTTGTGACGACGGCGGTGTTTTCGCTGTTGGTGACAGTGTGTTCCATGGTGCCTGCGCTGTTTTTGGCGGTGCTGGCCGACCGATTGGTCAAGGGCGCGGGGACGTACCGCACGCTGCTGATCTGGCCTTATGCGATTGCGCCGGCGGTGGCGGGGGTTTTATGGCTGTTCATGTTCAACACGCGCATCGGGATTGTGGCGTGGTATCTGGGCAAGCTTGGCTATGATTGGAACCATGTGCTGAACGGCGCCGAGGCGATGGGGCTGGTGGTTGTGGCCAGTAGCTGGGGGCGGATCAGCTATAACTTTCTGTTCTTTTTTGCGGCGTTGCAGGCGGTGCCGAAATCGGTGATCGAGGCGGCGGCGATTGATGGCGCGCGGTTTTGGCGGCGGTTTTTCACCATGGTTTTGCCACTGATTTCGCCGACCTTGTTTTTCTTGCTGGTGGTGAATGTGGTCTATGCGTTCTTTGAAACCTTTGGGGTTATTCACACGATCACCGGGGGCGGGCCGCAGCAAAGCACGACGATCCTTGTGTATAAGGTGTTTGCCGATGGGTTTGTGGGCCAAGACCTTGGGTCTTCGGCGGCGCAATCGGTGGTCTTGCTGGTGCTGGTGGGCGCGCTGACGGTGGTACAGTTCAAGTTTCTGGAAAAAAGGGTGCATTACTGATGGCGTTCTTTTCCAAGGATGAGCCTGTGGGCATGGTGGAACGGCGCGGGGCGGGGCTGTGGCTGACGCATCTGCTGATGATCTGCGGCGTGCTGGTGGTGTTTTTCCCGATCTGGCTGGCCTTTGTGGCCTCGACAGTCACGCAGGCCGATATTGTCAGCCCGCCTTTGCCGCTGATCCCGGGTGGGCATTTCGTTGAAAACTACAGCAAGGCGTTGCTGTCGGGCGTGAATGTGCCGGTGAGCACGATGTTGGTGAACAGCCTGATCATGGCGATCGGGATTGCGGTGGGCAAAATCGTGATCTCGTTGCTATCAGCCTTTGCGATTGTCTATTTCCGCTTTCCGGGGCGGAACATCTTTTTCTGGCTGATTTTCCTGACGCTGATGCTGCCGGTTGAGGTGCGGATCGTGCCGACCTATGAGGTGGTGGCGAGTTTCGGGATGCTGAACAGCTATTCCGGCCTGATCTTTCCGCTGATCGCGTCTGCCACGGCGACATTCCTGTTCCGGCAGTTTTACCTGACGGTGCCGGATGAATTGGCCGAGGCGGCGCGCGTGGATGGGGCCGGACCGATGCGGTTCTTCTGGGATATCATCTTGCCGATGAGCCGGACGAATATCGCGGCATTGTTTGTGATTTTGTTCATCTATGGCTGGAACCAATACCTGTGGCCGCTGCTTGTGACCACCAAGCCCGAGATGAATACTGTCGTGATGGGGATTAAGCAGATGTTCCCAAGCGGAGACGATCTGGCCGATTGGCCGGTGATTATGGCGACCTCCATCCTTGCAATGGTACCGCCGATTTTTGTGGTCGTGTCGATGCAAAAACTGTTTATCCGTGGGCTTGTGGACAGCGAGAAATAACAATGGCAACTGTAGAACTGGACCATGTAAAGAAACGCTTTGGCAAGACCGAGGTGATCCAAGGCGTCAGCGTGGATATCGCCGATGGCGAGTTTATCGTGATCGTGGGGCCGTCTGGCTGCGGGAAATCGACCTTGCTGCGGATGGTGGCGGGGTTGGAGACGATCACCGAAGGCGAGGTGCGGATTGGCGGCGTGCGCGCCAATGACAAGGAGCCGATGGAGCGCGACATTGCGATGGTGTTCCAAAACTATGCGCTGTATCCGCATTTCTCGGTCGCGCAGAACATGGGGTACGGGCTGAAAATCGCTGGCCTGCCAAAGGCCGAGATTGACCGCAAAGTGCGTGAAGCTGCTGATTTGTTGCAGTTGTCAGAGTTGTTGGACCGCCGTCCGCGTGAACTATCGGGCGGGCAGCGGCAGCGGGTTGCGATGGGGCGCGCGATTGTGCGCGAGCCTGCGGTGTTTTTGTTTGATGAGCCATTGTCGAATTTGGATGCAAAGCTACGGGTCCAGATGCGGCTGGAGATTAAGGAATTGCAGGCCAAGTTGGGGATCACAGCACTTTATGTGACGCATGATCAGGTAGAGGCGATGACGATGGCCGACCGGATGATCGTTATGAATGGTGGTGTGGCAGAACAAATCGGGACACCGCTTGATGTGTATGAACGGCCCCAAACGCTGTTTGCCGCGCAGTTTATTGGCAGCCCGTCGATGAATATTCTGGATGCAAATGTGCAAGGCGGCCGCGTGTCGGTGCCCGGTGGGACGTTTGCGGTACAGGCCGCGGATGGGCCGGTCAAGCTGGGGTTGCGACCGGAACATGTGGTGCCGGATGATACCGGGCCGCTGGCGCTGGTGATCCATTTGGCCGAGCCTTTGGGTGCCAATACCTTGCTGCACGGGTCGCTTGAAGGCACGGATATCGCCTTTACCGCCAGCCTTGCCGGGGTTCACCGCACTGGTGGGCGGGGGCAAGTGATGCGGTTCAGCGCGGACCCGGCCAACCTGCATCTGTTTGATATGGCAGGCAAACGGATCGGCTAGTTTGGTATGCGCAGGCCAAGGATCTGGCGGGCCTGTTGCCATGTCGCGACCGGGCGGTCGTATTTGGCACACAGGTCGGCTGCGCGGGCCACAAGGGCCGCGTTGGACGGGGCGAGGGTGTCACGGTCAATCCGCATGTTATCCTCTAGGCCGGTGCGGGTGTGGCCGCCTGCCGCGATGCACCATTCATTGACCATGATCTGCGCCGGCCCAACGCCTGCGCCACACCATTGGGCCGTGGGTGCAAGGCGCTTGAGGGTTTGGATGTAGAAGTCAAAAATAGGCTTGTCGGCGGGCATCGCGTTTTTCACGCCCATGACGAATTGCACGTAAAGCGGTGCCTGAAGGCGGCCATCTGCGGCCATCGCGGCGGCTTGGACAATGTGCGACAGATCGAACGCCTCAATCTCTGGCTTTACGTCGTATTTCAGCATTTCAGACGAAAGCCACGCCACCAGATCTGGCGGATTTTCGTAAACGCGGGTCGGAAAATTGTTGGACCCAACAGACAGCGAGGCCATATCGGGGCGAAGCGGCAACATGCCACCGCGTTCCGCACCGGCCCCAGACCGCCCGCCAGTGGAAAGCTGGATAATCATGCCGGGGCAGTGTTTTTCAATCCCGGCTTTTAGGGCTGCGAAACGCTCGGGGTCAGATGTGGGTGCGCCTGCATCGTCGCGCACATGGCAATGGGCGATGGTTGCGCCAGCCTCAAATGAGGCGTGGGTAGACTCGATTTGTTCAGCCACCGTGACGGGCAGGGCGGGGTTATTGGCCTTGGTCGGGACGGACCCTGTAATGGCGACGCAAAGGATGCAAGGGGTTGTCATAAGGTGTTAAGCCTTTGTCTTTGCAGCACGTTCAGCAAAAACCTCTTTGGCGATGCGCACGGCCGTATTGGCGCGGGGGATGCCTGCATAGACGCCGACATGAAGCATGACCTCCATTATATCCGCCTCGCTTGCGCCTGTGTTGGCGGTGGCGCGCAGGTGCAATGCCAGCTCATGGTCATTGCCCGTGGCGGCCAGAATGGCGATGGTCATCATCGACCGTTCGCGCAGGGAAATCGTATCACGCGACCAGACATGGCCCCAAGCGGTATCGGTGAGCAGCGCCTGAAAGGGGGCGTCAAACGGCGTTTGGACGGCCTCGGACCTGTCGACATGGGCATCGCCCAACACGCGACGACGGGTTTTGATACCGGTTTGGCGAAGGTCGGACATGGCATTTCCTTTGGGTGGTTTGGGGGCCGCGGTTGCCTGCGGCCGCCAAAGCGTTAAAAGTCCAGATGCTCCACGCTCAGCGCGTTTTGCTGGATAAATTCGCGGCGGGGTTCCACCACATCGCCCATCAGCTTGGTAAAGATGTCGTCGGCATCAGCCAGATCTTCGACCTTTACTTGCAATAGGGTGCGCGCCTCGGGGTCGAGCGTGGTTTCCCACAGCTGTTCGGGGTTCATTTCGCCCAAGCCTTTGTAGCGCTGCAAGGACAGACCTTTTTCCCCCTCGGCCAGAATGGCCTTAAGCAGGTCAATCGGGCCGTTGATGATGGTGTTGCGGTCTTTGCGCACCAGATTGCCGTCATTACCCGCATAGACATCGCGGTGCGGGGCGGACACTTGGGACAATCGCCGCGCCTCGCCAGAGCGCAGAACCGCACCGTCGAGCGTGCGGATTTCCTCAACCCCGCGCAACACGCGGGCAAGGCGGATGCCGTGATCTTGGGTGATGCGGCCCGTCCAACCGCGTTCATATTCGGTGGCAACGGCATCAAGACGCTGGGCCACTTTGTCGGCAACGGCCTGCAAATCACTATCGGCTTGGCCTGCATCAAACGCGCCGGCAAGGGCTGCTTGTTCAAGGATGTTGCGCGGGTAATGCGTTGGGAACGCGTCCAGAATTCGGCGAAACTGACGGGCGCCTTCGATCACGCGCACAAGATCGCTGCCCGCGATTTCCTCACCCGAGGTCATGCGCAAGATCGCGCCATCAATGCCTTGCTCGATCAAATAATCTTCAAGCCCAGCTTGGTCTTTTAGGTACACTTCGGACTTACCGCGTGCCACTTTGTAAAGCGGCGGTTGGGCAATATAGAGATGCCCCGCCTCAATCAGTTGCGGCATTTGGCGGAAGAAGAAGGTCAGCAAAAGGGTGCGGATGTGCGCACCATCCACGTCCGCATCGGTCATGATGATGATTTTATGGTAGCGCAGTTTTTTCAGGTTAAACTCATCCCGGCCAATGCCCGTGCCCATCGCGGTGATCAGCGTGCCGATTTCCTGGCTGCCAAGCATCCGGTCAAACCGAGCGCGTTCAACGTTCAGGATTTTACCTTTCAGCGGCAGAACGGCTTGATTCTGACGGCTGCGGCCTTGTTTGGCGGACCCGCCCGCCGAATCCCCCTCAACGAGGAAAAGTTCAGCTTTGGAGGCGTCTTTTTCCTGACAATCGGCAAGCTTGCCGGGCAGGTTTGAAATGTCCAATGGCGATTTGCGGCGGGTCAGATCGCGGGCCTTGCGGGCGGCTTCGCGGGCCAAAGCGGCCTCAATTATCTTGCCGACGATGATCTTGGCGATACTGGGGTTTTCCTCAAACCATTCCGCCAGCTTTTCATTGACCATGCCTTCGACAGCGGCGCGCACTTCGGAACTGACGAGCTTGTCCTTGGTCTGGCTGGAAAATTTCGGATCGGGCACTTTGACCGACAGCACGCAGGTCAAGCCTTCGCGCGCGTCATCGCCGGTGAAATCAACCTTTTCCTTTTTCGCGATCCCGGTGGATTGGGCGTAGTTGTTGATGGTGCGGGTCAGCGCGCCACGCAGGCCGGCAAGGTGGGTGCCGCCATCGCGCTGCGGGATGTTGTTGGTAAAGGGCAGGACGTTTTCATGGTAGCTGTCGTTCCACCACATCGCGACCTCTACCACGATGCCGCCTTTTTCACCGATAATATAAATCGGTTCCGGCATGATCGAGGTTTTGGAGCGATCGAGGTATTTGACGTATTCACGCACCCCGCCTTCATAGAACAGCTCGGTATGCAGGCGTTCGGCTGGACGTTCATCAATCACGATGATGCGCGCACCGGAATTGAGGAAGGCCAGTTCGCGCAAGCGGTTTTCGAGCGTTTTAAAGCTGTAATCCAAATCAGAAAACGTGCCATCCGGGCGGTTGGTTTTGGCCGAGGCCATAAAACGCACCTCAGTGCCTTTTTCGCCGGGGGCGGGGCCAACTTCGCGCACATGTTCGACGCAATCGCCGTTTTCAAAGCGGGCAAAGTATTCTTTGTCATTGCGCCAGACACGCAGCTCCAACCAATCAGACAGCGCGTTGACCACCGACACACCCACGCCGTGCAGGCCGCCCGAAACTTTGTAGGCGTTGCCGTCTTCATCGGTGTTGTTGAATTTGCCGCCTGCGTGCAGCTGGGTCATAATAACCTCGGCCGCGGAAACGCCCTCTTCTTTGTGGATATCGACGGGGATGCCGCGCCCGTTGTCGCGCACCGAAACCGAGCTGTCGGCGTGGATTTTGACGGTGACGGCGGTGGCATGGCCGGCCAGCGCCTCATCAATACCGTTGTCGACCACCTCATACACCATATGGTGCAGGCCCGACCCATCATCGGTATCGCCGATATACATGCCGGGGCGTTTGCGAACGGCCTCTAACCCTCTGAGAACTTTGATAGAATCAGCGCCGTATTCTGCGGGCTTCTTGGCGTCATTGGTCATGCGGACTTTCCTTGAACTCTGGCCCAATTTATAGGCTTTTTGAGGGGGAATGTCACGCCCAAGACACAAGATTTAGCGGTTTGTTCAAAGTGTCAAATGAAGGGGATGATAAGGCCAACGCCGACCAGCAAAATGCCGGAAATTATGTTCAATCGACGCAAGCGGCGGGGTGAGGCGAGGAGCCTGCGCGCGCGGTCCAAAAACAGCGCGAGACATAGGTTGCCAAGGGCAGGCACAAGGCCAGAGACAGCGAGAATGGCGATTATATCAGGCGTGGTGACGCGGCTGAGGTCAAAGAAACCGGGCAACACGCCCATGTAGAACAAAATCGCCTTTGGGTTGCCGATCACGGCAGCGACGCCGACCATAAACCCAGCCCACATACCCGGTCTGGTCATGCGGCTGTCGGTATTGGGGCGCTCGGCCGGTTTGCGGATCAAAAGGATGCCCATGATGATGAACACAGCAGCGGCAAGCCAGCCAAGGGCGGCCAGAAACCCGCCATAGATGGATAAGATCCACGTCAGTCCAAAGATCGCGGCCAGTGGCCATGCCAAATCACCCAAGGCCACACCAATCGCGAGGGGCCAAGCGCTGGCAAACCCGCCTGAAAGGGCGCGTGCGGTCAAGGCCACCCAAACCGGGCCGGGGATGACCCACAGCACAGCCATGCCGCCGGCATAGAGCAGAAGTTGGTGCAGCGTGACGGTCATTTTTGGTCTACTTGGGGTAGGGTCAGGCTGCCATCCTCGTTCAGCGGCCAAAAAGGGTTCATCGCGACCTCCCAGACATGGCCATCAAGGTCGGCCCAATAGCCGGAATATCCGCCCCAAAACACCTTTTCCGGGGCTTTCAGCGCAGTGCCACCTGCGGCGAGGGCTGCGGCAAAGGCGGCATCCACCTCTGCCTCGGTCGCAAAGTTCTGGGCCAGGGTCATCGCACCTGTGCCCAAGGGTGCATGCGGGCGGCCTTGATCCTTGGCGAGTTCATTCAGCGGAAACAGCCCCAAAACCGCGCCATGCATTTGGAAAAACACCACGGTTTCTTGGCTTTCACCATGCGCTTGCCAGCCAAGACGCGCGTAAAAGGCGCGGGCGGCGGCAAGGTCGGCCACGCCAAGCGTGATAAGGGTAACGCGCTGCGGTGTCATAGGTTGATTTCCTTTATGTCCGAGGTGTTATCGGTTTCTGATATGGCAAAGATTTGGGCGCGGGCGCCAAGGCTGTCAAACAACGCAGCCTCGGTGCCGGTCATGATCGCTTGCGCGCCCAAGGCACAGATTTCATCATAAAGGGCAGCGCGGCGCTGGGTATCAAGATGGGCTGCCACCTCATCCAAAAGGATAATCGGGGCGGCACCCATGCTGGTTGAAAGCGCGCGGGCATTGGCAAGGATCAGGCTGATCAGCAGGGCCTTTTGTTCGCCAGTCGAGCATTGATCGGCGGGGATGTTTTTGTCATGGTAACGGCCCGACAGATCGGCGCGGTGCGGTCCACACAGGCTGCGGCCAGCGGCCATGTCCCGCCTGCGACCCATGGCCAAAGCCGTAGCAAAATCCTCGACCGGTTCAGGATTGGTGATCGTCAAATCGGCACTGGGAAAGGCGGTATCGGCGCCGTCTTGGGCTGCTTGCAACCGGCGCAGAGTCTCAGCGCGGTTGGCCTCAATCAGCACGGCGGTTTCGACCATCCGCCCCTCAAGCACGCGGTACCAATGGGCATCTTGCACCTGATCTTTCAGCAAACGGTTGCGGTCGCGCATTGCCTTTTCATAGCCTAACACCGCCTCGGCATGGTCGGGCGCAAAGCTCAGGGTCATACGGTCAAGGAAACGGCGGCGGCCTTCGGCGGCCTCTATCCACAAGCGGTCCATGGCTGGCACCAACCATAAAATCCGGGCAATCCGGGCCAAAGCCACTTGGGTCGCGGCCTTGCCATCAATGCGCACCTGCCGAGCTTGCCCGGCCTCGGCCCCGGTTTCCACTTCATGCGTGGCCTCTTGGCCTTGCAAGGTTGCGGTGACCTTCCACCCCAAAGCCTCAGGCTTGCGGGCAATTTCTTCGACCCCGGCACGGCGCAACCCGCGACCCGGCGACAGCAATGATATTGCTTCCAGAATATTGGTTTTCCCAGCCCCGTTTGGGCCAATCAAGGCCACAGGCCGCCCGTCAAACGCAACCCGCGCGTGGCGATGGCTGCGAAAATGCGACAAGGCCAGATCGGTGATCGCAAAACCCGACATGCTGGCCTTTCATCTTGGAAAAAATACCTCACGGGGTCGGCCATAGTGCGCCATTGGTTCAAGAACAATGGTCGACGGGGTGTGAAACCCCCGGCGTGGTCACAAAAACCAAACGCCCGTTAAACGCGCATCGGCATCACGACATAGATCGCACTGGTGTCATTGCCTTCGCGCATCAAGGTCGGATCGCCTGAAGAGTTGAACATGAACACCGCGTTTTCGCGGTCCACCTGGCTGGCGATTTCCAGCAGGTATTTGGCGTTAAAGCCAATTTCCAACCGCTCATCACTGTAAGCCACGGCCAGTTCTTCCTCGGCGGCACCCGAATCCGGGGCGTTCACCGACAGGACCAAACGATCCTCATCCAGCGACAGCTTTACCGCGCGCGAGCGTTCGGAGGAAACGGTGGCCACCCGGTCCACCGCCTTGGCGAATTCAGAGGCATCCACCTCCAACCGCTTGGTGTTGCCGGTCGGGATCACGCGGGTGTAATCGGGGAAGGTGCCGTCGATGACTTTGGAGGTCAAAGAGATAGCTGGGGTGGCAAAGCGAACCTTGGTTTCCGAGACGGATACGGCGATGATCGCCTCATCATCATCCAGCAGCTTGCGCAGTTCATTCACGGTTTTGCGCGGCACGATCACGCCGGGCATGCCGCTTGCACCATCGGGCAAAGGCGCGTCGATCCGGGCAAGGCGGTGGCCATCGGTAGCAACACAACGCAGAACCGGACCTTCTTCGCCAGTGGAGACATGCATATACACGCCGTTCAGATAATATCGGGTTTCTTCGGTCGAAATGGCGAATTTTGACTTGTCAAACAGGCGGCGCAATTGAGGCGCAGGGGCTGAGAAATTGCTGGAATATTCAGAGCTTGCCATGACCGGAAAGTCTTCTTTGGGCAGCGTCGCAAGGTTGAAGTTAGAGCGCCCGGCAGTCACAGTCAGACGGCCAGAGGCAGCATCTTCGGCCAGGTTCACCAACGCGCCATCTGGCAGTTTGCGCACGATTTCATGCAGCATCACTGCCGAAACTGTCGTGGCACCTGCGCGTTCCACCACGGCGTTCGCGCGATCGACCACCTCGATATCCAGATCGGTGGCACGGAAGGAAACGGTGTCGCCCTCAGCCTCAATCAACACATTGGCGAGGATCGGGATGGTATTGCGGCGCTCAACCACTGATTGGGCCTGGCTAACCGCTTTCAAAAGCGTGCCGCGTTCGATGCTGATCTTCATGGTCCCAATCCTTTGCCCGTCGTTCGCCACACCCGATTTTCGCCCGGATGGGACGGTGAAGTTAGCGGTTTTCGGCCGTTTCACAAGGGGTTTGACGCCCAAAACCCATGTTCCTTGCAGAAATGCAGACCGTTTCTGGTTTAGAGGCCCGTTTAACCTTGCAACAACCTCTTGAGCATTTGCAGATCGTCAGACAATTGGCTGTCTGCGGTCATCAACTCTTCGATTTTGCGCACGCCATGCATGATGGTCGTGTGGTCGCGTCCGCCAAAGCGGCGGCCGATATCGGGCAGGCTGCGGCTGGTCAATTGCTTGGACAGATACATCGCGATTTGCCGGGGCCGCGCGATGGTGCGCACGCGTTTGGGGCCGATCATATCGGACAGGCGGATGTTGTAATGCTCGGCCACTTTGCGCTGAATTTCCTCAATAGTGACCTTGCGGTCCGAAGCGCGCAGGATGTCCGCAAGGCAATCTTGGGTCAGTTCCAAGGTGATTTCACGACCCACTAGGCTCGCAAATGCGAACAGTCGGGTCAGCGCCCCTTCAAGCACACGGACATTGGTGGAAATGCGGTGCGCGAGGAATTCCAACACGCCGGACGCGATTTTCAGGTCGCGGTATTGGGTGTGATAAAACTCGACCTTTTGCTGCAAAACGCCAAGGCGGAGTTCATAATCGGTGGGGTGCAGATCGACGACTAGGCCGCATTGCAGGCGCGATTTGATACGCTCTTCCAGACCTTTGATTTCGCCGGGGGCGCGGTCAGCGGAAATGACGATTTGTTTGTTTTGATCGACCAGCGCGTTGAAGGTGTGGAAAAATTCTTCTTGGGTGCTGTCTTTGCCTGCGATGAATTGCACGTCATCGACCATCAGCACATCAACCGAGCGGAACAGTTCCTTGAAATCCATGACCTGACGTTCGCGCAGGGCTTGCACAAAGCGGTACATGAATTGTTCGGCCGAGAGGTAGAGCACGCGCAGATCGGGCTGGCGGGTTTGCAGTTCATGGGCAATGGCATGCATCAGGTGGGTTTTGCCAAGCCCAACGCCGCCGTATAAAAACAAGGGGTTAAAGGTGACGGGGCCACCTTCGGCAACGCGGCGGGCGGCGGCGTGGGCCAGTTCATTCGGTTTGCCCACGACAAAGCTGTCAAAGGTAAAGCGGCTGTCTAGGGGGGCGCCCGGCACCTCTTTATCTTCTGTCGCACGTTTGCGTGGTGCGGTGTCTACTGCCTTGGCCGATTTCGCGGGCACGTTGCGTTCCAACGCGAATTCCACACGATCAACGGCGGTGCCAGTCCTGTGGAAATGGTGCAAGATATGGTCCGCGAAATTGCGTTTTACCCAATCACCGAAAAATGTGGTTGGGACGGCAAAGCTTGCCACGCCATCCTTTAGGCCAGACAATCTCAGGGGTTCAATCCATGTCACATAATTGTCTTTGCCAACCCGCTTGCGCAGGTCTTCACGTATTTCCACCCAGCCGTCGTTCGTCATACCACTACCTGCCTATCGACTTTGCCTTTTTCCCCTTAGTGGCAGAAAAAGACCTTTGTACGACGCGCTTCGGCTTGGCGGAAAAAAGGCCTACAAAGGCGGCCTTGAAACCATTGAGACAAAAAACGTTCCGCCGAGACAGCCTAGGCCGTATCGGTTGCTACCCTTGTTTTGCGCGTGCAGAGCAAGCGCAGATGGGTGAGCACGTTACACAAGGTTAGACACCGCGGATGCGGAGCAAAACGCCTAACACTTGCAGAACGCGGCCACGTCTTGTCCCCCAGGACGAAGTGAATCGCTTGCTGACGTTAGCAACGCGTTTGAGGGCAGAGCAACCTATCTTCTCTGTTGACAGCAATTTGATGAGAGCGAATCTGGAAGCCTTGGCAAATTGGCCACGCCCCCGAAATTTTATCGTTTGGAAAACGAAAAAAAGACGCATTTGAAATGCGTCTTTTGGTGGTGTGTTGGCTGTATGCCATGCGTCTGTTTTGCGTATGCCAAAAGGCAAACGGGCTGGCCTTGCGGCCTGCGCTTTTAGGCTTTGGCCAAACCGTTCACACGCGATGCCAAACGCGAGATTTTGCGCGACACGGTGTTCTTGTGCAAAACGCCTTTGCTGACGCCACGGGCCAATTCTGGCTGTGCGGCGCGAAGGGCTGCGGCGGCAACGGCCTGATCGCCGCCGGCAATCGCCTCTTCCACTTTGCGCAGGTAGGTGCGGATGCGCGAACGGCGTGCTTTGTTCACGTCATAGCGGGCTTCGGACTGGCGGGCGCGTTTTTTGGACTGGGTGGTGTTAGCCATGGGACAGAATTCCTATTCGTCTGGATCGTTTTTGTGTTTGCGGTATGCACAATAGACCCAAGACTTCCGCCCGTAATAGCGGAAATGATTCTTGCCTTAAGCGGGCCCACGCGCATTTCAGCCCGCCGTATAGGCCAAGAGACGGGCTTTGAAAAGGGATAAACTGGTTTGGCGGCCTTAACGGTCGCGGAACTGTGGCGAGCGTTTTTCCAGAAACGCGGCCATGCCCTCTTTTTGATCTTCGGTCGCGAACATCGAGTGGAACAGGCGGCGCTCGAACAAAAGGCCTTCGCGCAGCGTGGTTTCATAGCTGCGGTTCACGGCCTCTTTGGCGGCCATCGCGGTGATCATCGATTTTTCAGAGATTTTGACGGCAGCCTTCTTGGCCTCTTCGATCAGATTTTTGGCGGGGACGATTCGGGACACAAGGCCACAGCGCTCTGCCTCGGCGGCGTCCATGTTGCGACCTGTCAGATGCATGTCCATGGATTTGGACTTGCCGATAAAGCGGGTCAAACGCTGGCTGCCCCCAAAACCGGCGATAACGCCAAGGTTAATTTCGGGCTGGCCGAATTTGGCGGTATCAGACGCGATGATAAAGTCGCAGGCCATCGCAAGTTCACAGCCGCCGCCCAAGGCATAGCCAGAGACTGCGGCGATGATGGGTTTGCGAATCTCTTGGATCGCATCGGAAATATCGCCAAACAGATTGGCCGAATAGGCATCGACAAAGCTTTGGCCAGCCATTTCCTTGATGTCGGCGCCGGCGGCAAAGGCCTTTTCCGAGCCGGTAATGATGATGCAGCGCACCTTGTCATTGGCATCGGCGGCGTGGAGCACGGCCGCAAGCTCGGTCAACATCTTGGCGTTCAGCGCATTCAGCGCGTCAGGCCGGTTCAGTCGAATAAGGGCGATATAATCCTCGATCTCAACGATCAGCGTTTCATAGGCCATTTGCGTATCCTTTGGCTTGTCCCCGAACGGGACTCTCTAGCAGGGATGGGCGCAGGTTCAAGTCATCTTAGGCGTTTTGGCAGGATCTGGCAGTTTGGGCAAAAGAAGGAAGAGCGGCCAGATTGCACGATGCGCTGGATTGTGGCGGTGCAACCGGGGGTGGTGCAAGGGTCGTTTTCGCGGCCATAGGTGCGGAAACGGTGTTGGAAATAACCGAGTTCCCCATCGGCTTGGCGGTAGTCACGCAAGGACGATCCGCCGGCCTCTATCGCCTCGGACAAAACGTCGCGGATGAGGGACACAAGGCCTGCCACGGCTTTGGCGGGCAGATCGCCTGCGGGGTGGGCCGGGTGCAGGCCTGCGCGGTAAAGCACCTCACACACATAGATATTTCCCAAACCGGCGACGACATGCTGATCGAGCAGGGCGGTTTTGATCGGCGTGGCGCGGCCTTTTAGGCGTTGGGTCAGGTAGGGGGCGTTGAAGCTGTTGCCAAAAGGTTCGGGGCCGATTTTGGCAAGCAGCGGGTGGGCATCGCCCAAAGCGGTTTCCAAAAGGTCCATCGCGCCAAAGCGGCGGGCATCGTTAAAGGTGATGCGCGCGCCATTGGCCATTTGCAGCACCACATGGTCATGTTTTGCGGGGGCCGGGTGGTCGTGATAAAAATCACCCTGCATGGCACCGGAAATGAGGATGCGGCCCGACATGCCAAGGTGGATCAGCAGCGATTCCCCTGATGAGAGGTCTGCCAGAATGTATTTTGACCGCCGCCGCAGACCTGTGACCTGCGCGCCCGTCAACCGTTCGGCCATGCGGGGCGGAAAGGGCCAGCGCAGATCGGGGCGGTTCACGGCGGCATGGGTGATGATTTGGCCTGTCATCACAGGGTCCAACCCACGGCGCACGGTTTCAACTTCGGGCAGTTCGGGCATGGGGCGGCCTTTCGGACAGATGGGCGCATTGCAGCGCGGTGCCTTCACCCTATAAAGAGGCATGAGCGACCAATCGCAAGAGTGCAGTGAGCAGGGCCATGACCGATAGCAACGACAAAACCACCCATTTCGGATTTCAAACCGTGGATGAGGGCGCCAAGGCGGGAATGGTGCATGGTGTGTTTACGAAAGTCGCCAGCAAATACGATGTGATGAATGATGCGATGTCATTCGGGATCCATCGGATTTGGAAAGATGCGATGATGGATTGGCTGGCACCGCGTCCGGGGCAAAAGCTGTTGGATGTGGCGGGGGGCACTGGCGATGTGTCGTTTCGGTTTTTGAAACGCGCAGAGGGTTTTAAGGACGGACGGGGGGCGCATGCGACCGTTTGTGATATGACCGAAAGCATGTTGGTCGAAGGGCGGCAGCGGGCCGAGGCGGTAAGCCGGCCCGAGGCGCTGGATTGGGTGGTGGGTGACGCGATGGCGCTGCCCTTTGCGAACGCCAGTTTTGACGTTTACACGATTTCCTTTGGCATCAGAAATGTGACGCGGATTGGCGATGCATTGGCCGAGGCGTACCGAGTGTTAAAGCCCGGTGGGCGGTTGATGGTGCTGGAATTCAGCCAGTTGCCGAATGACGCGATGCAAAAGGCCTATGACCTCTATTCGTTCAACGTGATCCCGGTGATGGGGCAGGTGATTGCGAATGATCGGGACAGCTATCAGTATCTTGTTGAAAGCATTCGGAAGTTTCCAGATCAGGAAACCTTTGCTGGGATGATCCGCGAGGCTGGGTTTGACCAAGTGAAATACCGCAACCTGACGATGGGTGTGGCCGCACTTCATTCGGGATGGAAGATTTAAGTGCGCGGGCCGCATAACATTGTTCGCTTGGTGCGGACCTTGGCCACGTTTGAACGCACGGGTGCCATCGGGGTGGTACTTGAGGCGTTTGAGGCACCGCCACGGTTGCGGTTTGTCGCGCGGATTTTGGGCTGGCCGTTCAAATGGTTGGGGTTAAAGGGTGATCCTGCTTTGCCACCGGCCACGCGGGCGCTGACAGCCCTTGGCCCTGCCTATATCAAGTTTGGCCAGATTTTAAGC
>CBDTUV010000017.1:0-19602 GCA_965363575.1 uncultured Pseudorhodobacter sp.
ACTCAATCGAGGCGCAGTTGACCAAAGCCCGCGCGCCTGTCGCCGCCACCGCGTCATTCAACGCGCCCGCCACTTGGCCACGCCAAAAGGCATATAAATCAGCACCGCTTGGGTTTTTCAGCTTGCTGCCCATTTCCAACCGATAGGCCTTGATCGCATCCAGCGGCCGCAACACACCATAAAGCCCCGACAAAATCCGCAAATTATCCTGCGCCCAGCGCAGCGCATCGGCGTCCAAGGTTTTCGCCTCAAGCCCCGCATAGGTGTCGCCTGCGAAAAACAAGGCGGCAGGGCGGGTTTCGGCCTCATCGAACCCGGCAAAGCGTTCGACATTCAACTGCGCCAAGGGTTCGGAAATATCCATCAACTTGCGCAGCTTAGTCGCAGTCAGCTTGCGCGCGACACCGGCCAGCACCTCGGCCTGCGGTCCAAACACAGGCTGGGTCGCCATAAATCCGGCAGGCAGGGTGGCTTTGTCATCAAGCCGTTTGGCGGGGGAAATTACTGTCAACATATCGGTCTATCTAAGGTTAAAGGGCAAAAGGTCAATCACCCGCAATCACAGCCAAAAACGCCTCACCAAACCGGTCGGTGCGCGGGCCACCCATGCCGGGAATACGGTCCAGATCGGCCAATGATCCGGGGCGTTTTTCGGCGATATGGCGCAAGGTCGTTTGGGTGCAGGACAACGGCTTATCAATCCCGTCCGGTCCGCGCTGCAAATCCAGATGCACCTGCGACAGGCGGTCAAACACCGCCCCGGCATCGCGCCCTGCCAACCGCATGCGCTGCGGGTGCAGCACTTCCGCCTCGGCCCCGGTAATCACTGCCAAAAACGCAGCCCCATAGCTTTCCAGCTTTTTCGCACCAACCCCGGTAATCCGCGCCATCCCGTCCAGATCACGCGGCCGGGTTTCGGCCATTTCGATCAACGTGCGATCGGGGAAAATCACATAGGCAGGCACCCGCGCCGCCTCGGCCAGCGCGCGCCGCTTGGCTTTCAGCGCCGACATCAAGGGGGCATCCTCATCCGACACCAAACTTTTCACCACTGGGCCAGAGCTGGCCGATTGGATCGTATCGCGGCGCAAGGTGATGCTTTCTTCGCCGCGCAAAATCGGGCGGGCGGCATCGGTCATGCGCAAGGCACCGTAACGTTCGGTATCGGGCCGCACCAAATCGCGCCCCATCATCTGGCGAAAGACTGCCCCCCACGCGGGTTTGGACAAGTCTTTGCCCACCGCAAAAGTCGGCAATTGGTCATGCCCGCGCTGCACCACCTTGGCGGTGGCATTGCCGGTCAAAATATCAATCAAATGCCCCGCACCAAAGGATTCGCCTGTGCGCAACATCGCCGACAGCGCCTTGCGCACCGCATCCGTGGCATCAAACACCAGCGCCGGGCGGTCGCAAATATCGCAATTGCCGCAAGGCTTGGACTCTTCCCCGAAATAGCGCAGCAGCACCTCACGCCGACACCCCGTTGCCTCGGCCAACCCCAACAGCGCGTTCAGCCGCGCGTGGTCGGCATCTTTGCGGTCATTGGGGGCCATGCCTTCGTCAATCTGGGCGCGGCGCAGGCGAATATCATCGGGACCATACAGCGTAAGCGTCTCGGCAGGCGCGGAATCGCGACCTGAACGGCCAATTTCCTGATAATAGCCTTCGATGGATTTCGGCAAATCGGCATGGGCAACCCAGCGGATATCGGGCTTGTCGATCCCCATGCCAAAGGCGACCGTGGCGACCACGATCAGCCCATCCTCACGCTGAAACCGCGCCTCGGTTGCACGGCGATCCTCGGCGTCCATCCCACCGTGATAGGCGGTCGCGGGGTGCCCCGCCTCGCGCAGCGCCTGCGCCAAAGTTTCGGTTTTCGCCCGTGTCCCGCAGTAAACAATCCCCGATTGCCCTTTGCGCGCGGCGGCAAAGGCCAGGATTTGTTTGCGCGGATTATCTTTCACCTGAAACGCGAGGTGAATATTAGGCCGGTCAAACCCGCGCAGAAAAGTCGATGGGGCCACACCATCAAACAACCGCGTCACAATCTCGGCGCGGGTTTCTTCATCTGCGGTGGCGGTAAAGGCGGCCAAAGGCACGTCCAAACTGCGGCGCAATTCACCGATGCGCAGGTAGTCGGGGCGGAAATCATGGCCCCATTGGCTGACGCAATGCGCCTCATCCACTGCAATCGCAGACACGCCCACCCGGCGCAACATCTGCACGGTCGCCATTGATGCAAGCCGTTCAGGGGCCAGATACAAAAGCTTTAACCGCCCCTCGTCCAGCGCCGCAAAAACCTCTTCGGTTTCCTCATCGGTATTGCCAGAGGTTAGCGCCCCAGCCTCAACCCCCGCCGCCTTTAGCGCGCGGACCTGATCGCGCATCAACGCAATCAACGGCGACACAACCACCGTCACCCCATCGCGACACAGCGCTGGCAGTTGGAAGCACAAGGATTTACCACCGCCCGTCGGCATAATCGCCAAACAGTTTTCACCCGCCAAAACGGCATCCACAATCTCGGCCTGACCGGGCCGATAGGCGGAAAACCCGAAAACAGACGATAAAAGATCGGTAGGGCTGGCCATCAAGGATCAGTAAAAATATTCGATGTTATTCATCAAAACTATGCGCAAACCGTAAACCACCAACAACACCACCAGCGGTGCCAGATCCAGCCCCAAGCCTTGCGGCAAGAACGCCCTGACCCGGCTGTAAACGGGTTCCAGCAAGCGGTTCAGCCCGTCCCAGATTTGCGCAACCAAGGGCTGCCGCAGGTTCAACACCTGAAAGTTAATCAGCCAGCTCATGATAATATGGGCAAAGATAATGAACTGCGCGACTTGCAGGATCATCATCAGGATTTGGAACAAAGACGTCATTTTGGGGGCTCCGACCACTAGGGATAGGCGATAGGTACTGTGACCGCCGCCAAAGGGCAACCGTTTCCGCAACGTTCCACTTGACGCACCCGCCGCAACCCGACATTGCGCCGGGCAAAGACATTGCGCCGGGCAAAGGAGCCTTTCATGTATCCCTATCTGCGAATGTTCAAAGAGCTGTGGAAATTCCGCAACGCGCCAGACCTGTCCATCCTTGGCACCCATGTCAGCCACCACCGCTGCTGGCCGCAAGACATTGACCCGTGGCGAGAGCTGAACAATGGCCGCACCCTGACGCTCTATGATCTGGGGCGCATCCCTTTGGGCCAACGCACCGGGCTGCACAAAGTGCTGAAACGCAATGCTTGGGGCATGACAGTGGCCGGGGCCAGCACCCGCTACCGCCGCCGCGTTCGCCTGCTTGACCGGGTGGAAATGCGCAGCCGCTGCATTGGCTGGGACACGCGCTTTATCTATATGGAACAAACCATGTGGAAGGATGGCGATTGCACCAGCCATATGCTTATCCGCTCGGCCTTCACCTCTAAATCCGGGATCATAGCCCCGCAGGACGCGCTGAAATCTATGGGCCATACCGCCACCAGCCCAGCACTGCCCGATTGGGTGCAAGACTGGATTGACGCCGATGCAGGCCGCCCGTGGCCGCCCGAAAAAGGCTAGGTTTGCGAAACCCTTTGTCACTGACAATTTTGCGCGCTTGCGTCACAAGGCCGTTTCAGGCTTGATCACGGCCAAACGCAGGGGGCGCTATGGCATCGGCAAAGAAACGCATCTGGGGCTGGTACTTTTTCGATTGGGCCAGCCAGCCCTATAACACCTTGCTGATCACCTTTATCTTTGCACCCTATATGAAGGATTTGCTGGGCGATGGCAGCCGCGCACAGGCCGCTTGGGGCTATGGTATTGGCCTTGCGGGCCTGTTCATCGCGCTTTGCGCCCCGCTTTTGGGCGTGATTGCCGATAAGGCGGGCGGGCGAATGCGGTTTATCTGGCTGTTTTCTGTGCTCTACGTCGTGGGCGCATGGGGGCTTTGGTACGCGGCACCCGATAATTTCAACCTGTACCTTGTGATGCTTTCCTTTGCCATCGGCATGGTCGGCATGGAATTTGCCACCATTTTCACCAACGCCATGCTGCCCGATTTGGGAACCGAGGATGAGATTGGCAAAATCTCCGGCTCGGGCTGGGCCTTTGGCTATATCGGCGGGCTGATCGCCCTGATCATCATGCTTTTGCTGTTGGCCGAGGGGAAAACCGGCAAAACCCTGATCGGCATCGACCCGATATTCGGCTTTGATGCAGCATCGCGCGAAGGCACCCGCTCGGTCGGGCCGCTAACCGCGATTTGGTATGCGGTGTTCATGATCCCGTTTTTCCTGTGGGTCAAAGAACCGGCGAGCAATGCCACCATGGGCATCATGGCCGCCGCCCGCAGCGCCATCCCCGAACTCAAAGCCAACCTACGCGGGTTGCCCAAACAGCGCAGCCTCTTTGCCTATCTCGGCTCGTCAATGTTTTACCGCGATGCGCTGAACGGCATGTATGTATTTGGCGGTATCTATGCCGCAGGCGTGCTGGAATGGCAGGTAACACAAGTCGGCGTGTTCGGTATCCTTGCGTCCATCACCGGCGCTTTGTTTGCATGGCTGGGCGGCAAGGCTGACAGCCGCTTTGGCCCCAAACCCGTAATCACCCTGTGTGTCATCACCCTGACACTGGTCGCCATCGGCGTGGTCATGGTGTCGCGAACCTCGGTGTTTGGCATCCCCGTTGACGCATCAAGCAAACTGCCCGACATCGCGTTCTACGTGCTTGGCGCGTTCATCGGGGCGGCAGGCGGCGCGTTGCAATCGGCCAGCCGCACGATGCTGGTGCGCCAAACCGACCCGGCCCGCATCACGGAATCCTTTGGCCTTTACGCCTTGGCAGGCAAGGCCACGTCCTTTATCGCCCCTTTGTCCATTGGGCTGGTCACCGATATCACGGGCAGCCAGCAACTTGGCATATCTCCGCTGATCGCCCTGTTCCTTATCGGGCTGGTTCTGTTATGGTGGGTAAAACCGCAAGGTGACCGAAGCGTAGGGTAGATATCATGTTCAAACCATTTTTCTGTGCCACAGTCTTGGCCGTATCCACCGCGTTTGCCGTGTCTGCCCCCAGCACAGGCCATGCGCAAAGCCTTGCAAACCAATTGTTTGGCTCCAAAAAAGACGGCTCAAGCCAAGAGGCGATGCCGGTTGGCAGCTATGCCAAAGGCTGCGGCGCGGGGCAGGTGCAATTGCCCGAAACCGGCCCGACATGGCAGGCCATGCGGTTGTCGCGCGGCCGTAACTGGGGCCAGCCGGTGATGATCAACTATCTTGAAGATCTTAGCCGCGCTGCCGTATCCGTAGGCTGGAAAGGCCTGTACATCGGCGATATTTCACAACCACGCGGCGGGCCGATGACGTCGGGCCATGCCAGCCACCAAATCGGGCTGGATGCCGATGTTTGGATGCTGCCGCCCAGCCGTCTGAACCTGTCGCGGTCTGAACGTGAAAGCATCAGCTCTATTCCCGTGCGGTCCAGCAACCAGCGGTCCGTCACCAAAAACTGGACCCGCAACCACCATGCGCTGCTAAAGGCCGCTGCATCCGATGCGCGCGTTGACCGGATCTTTGTGGCCGCCGCGGTAAAGCTGGAAATGTGCAAAACCGCGCGGTCGTCTGACAAGGCATGGCTGCAAAAAATCCGCCCCGTGGCAGGCCATGACACACATTTCCATGTGCGCCTGAAATGCCCTGCGGGTGCATCGTCCTGCCAAACCCAAACACCGACCGTGTCCTCCTTGTCCAAAGGCGGCAACGGTTGTGATGATACGCTGAACTGGTGGGTGACCGATTATCTTAACCCACCCAAGGCGACCGGCAAAAAACCCAAAAAGCCCAGCGCGCCAAGACGCGGCGCACGGCAATACACGATGGCCGACTTGCCAAACACATGCCAAAGCGTACTCGCCTCACGCTGATGCGGTTTGACCGCACCCCAAGACACGCAAATATCTGGTCCCGCCGCACATTGATTGCGGGCGTGGTGATGATGCTTGCGCTAGAGGGCAGCGCCGCAAGCCTTTATCCGGCCAATTTCATCGGATCATATGTTTGGCGCAGCGATGACCCCAGACACGGCGGGTTCTCGGCACTGGAACTCTCGGCCAATGGTGCGCAGTTTACGGCGGTCAGTGACCGCGCGGGTTGGACCACAGGTCAAATCACCCGTGACGGCGACGGCCATATTACCGCGATCAGCGCCGCCCCAGTCGCCAACCTGCAAGACACCAACGCCAAGCACTTGAGCGACACGCGCGCCGATCCGGAAGGGTTGGCCATCGCAGCGGATGGTCAGATCTTTATCAGCTTTGAAGGCAAAGCTTCGGCCCGCGTCATGGCCTTTGACAGCCTGTCAAAGCCGGGCCACGATCTGCCAAGCCCGCCCGAATTCGCCACCATGCGCCTGAACGCAGCGCTTGAGGCATTGGCGATCGATGACACAGGCGCGCTTTACACAATACCAGAAAGCCCACGCGGGTCTGGCCCGCTTCCGGTTTTTCGGTATGCGAACGGCAAATGGACCCAAACTCTGACCCTGCCCCGCAGCAAGAGTTTCGATCCTGTCGGCGCCGATTTTGGCCCCGATGGCCGGTTTTACCTGCTGGAACGCGGCTTTCACGGCGTGCTTGGGTTTTCCAGCCGGGTGCGCAGTTTTGCCCTGACCGCAACCGCCTTTACCGACGCGCGGACGGAACTGCAAACCATCGCCGGCACCCATGACAACCTCGAAGGCATCGCCGTCTGGCGCGATGGGGCGGGCGATATTCGCCTGACCATGATCGCCGACGACAATTTCATGTGGCTGCAACGGACCGAGGTTGTGGAGTACCGCGCGCGGCCCCCCGCCTCACCCTGACAGCCCTACGTTGACAAGCCCCCCCATGGCCGCGTATTGCCCAGACGTCCCCAGCTTGGGGGCCAAGTATCCGCTACCTTGATAAAACGGAAAATCACATGACCCGACACCTCCTCCCCGGCGTTCTCGCCATGGCGGCCATCGTTGTGGCCTCTAACATCCTTGTGCAACATCTGTTCGGCCAATGGCTGACCTGGGGCGCCTTTACCTATCCGCTTGCGTTTCTGGTCACCGACCTGATGAATCGCTTTTACGGTGCCGCCGCCGCCCGCCGCGTTGTGCTGGTGGGGTTTGGCGTGGGCCTGATCTGTTCCTTCATCGGCACGCAGATTATGGGCGAATTTGGCCCGCTGGTCACCTTGCGCATCGCCGTAGGCTCGGGCCTTGCATTCCTGACGGCGCAATTGCTGGACGTGTCAATCTTTGACAAACTCCGCCACGGCAGCTGGTGGCGCGCGCCCTTGGCCTCCACCCTCGTGGGGGCCAGCGCCGACACGGCGATCTTTTTCACCATCGCCTTTTCCACAGGCCTCACTTGGCTGGAACCGGGCAATGATGTCAGCTGGGCCGCCGAGGTCTTGCCACTACTGGGCATAGGCCCCGCCGCCCCGCTTTGGGTATCGCTGGCCGTGGCCGATTGGGGCGTGAAACTTCTGCTCGCAATCGTGGCATTGGTGCCATTTCGCATAATTGTGAAAAGATTTTATACCACCCATGCGTAAAAACTTTTGACAAACACAAAATATGTGCCACCTTCACATCATTAGAAACCCATTTGAAAGGAGGTGGTCCAGTGTCGAGAGTGATGGTGGAGAAACGTGTCGGGACAATCAGGGGGGGTGTTTGCTAGGGGCAGCCCCCAAGTAAAACAAACCTCTGACTGGCCTTTCGTCCTAACTGGCCCGTCTCCTTAAAACTCGGAAAGGGTTGCCTGCAAAGGCAGCCCTTTCTCAATTTCAAAGCCATTTTCGAAAGCGGTCTGCAATTAATCTGAATCGGATTGATTGCAAACCAAGACAAACACGGGGGCTTGGTCATATTGCGTTTTGCGCAACCTACAGCGCCACCCCGCCCCACCAAATTTTCTCAACCTGCCAATTCGGGCTTAGGTATACCATATCCGCGCGGCGCCCTACAGCCAAATGGCCAAACACGCCCCCCACCCCGATCAGCGCAGCCGGGGTTGATGTGGCCATCGCCAAGGCCGCCTCGGGGTTTATCCCCGCTTGCCGCACCATAACCCCCAGCGCGCCGTCCAACCGCAAATCTGCACCGGCCAACGTGCCGTCTTCCAGCGTCAACCGGCCTTCACTCCGCAAAATGCGCCGCCCGCCTAAAACCATCTCGGTCAGGTCGGTCCCGGCAAAGGCCATGCAATCCGACACCAAAAACAGCCCCTTTGGCCGTGCTGTCACCGCCAAACGCAAGGCCGCAGGCGACACATGAATCCCGTCTGCAATAATCCCGGCAGGCAAGGTCGTGTCCAAAACGGCCCCGGCCAAACCCATTTCGCGCGCCGCCATCGGGGCCATCGTGTTAAACAAATGCGTCGCACATCCCGCACCAGCCCCGATATAGGCCAGCGCCTCGTCATAGCTGCACTCAGTATGACCAAGGCTTACAATCACCCCCGCCTGCACCAAGGCGCGCACTTGGTCATGGGTCACTGAACAAGGTGCCACGGTCACCTTCAACACCGGCAGTTTTTGCGCCGCATCCAGCAGCATCGCCAAATCGCTGGCCGTCATTGGCCGAATAAGGGCGGCATCATGCGCACCCTTGCGGCGCACATCCAGATGCGGCCCTTCCAGATGCAGGCCCAAAAAGCCCGGCACATTAGCCTGCGCTGCCTCAACCGCCGCCGCAATAACCCGGCGGGTTGCAGCATCGCTGTCGGTGATCAATGTCGGCAACACCCCTGCACAGCCAAGCAAAATATGCGTGGCACAGATCGCGGCAATCCGCCCGGCATCGGCAGCCCCGTCCAGCATGATCCCGCCGCCACCGTTGACCTGCAAATCCACAAAGGCGGGCGCCAAAATGCCGCCCTGAAACATCGGGTCTTTTACCGCCCCTTGCGCAATGCTTGTGATAACGCCGTTTTCGACAATGACCACATGGTCGGCCAACAACTGCGTCCCGTCAAAAACCTGCGCCCCGGAAAAAATCTGTCGCATCAACCCTCGCGTGAACCACTGGCTTGGCGCCAATATAGCCCTAACTGTCACATAGATGCACCAGTGATTTTCCAAAACTATGGGCGGCATTCGCCCTGTTCCACGCCAAAAATTCCCAGCGTGGCCAGACCAAAGCGATAGTTTTCAAGAATTTCGCCTTGATTTTCTATTTCAGATTGTGGGCCCTGCACAACACTCTCTCAAACAGGCCTGTTTTGACGTCGCCTTCGACCCCAAAAATGGGAACAATTTGTCGGCCGCTAATCACAACCCACTAGAAATTGTGGCCCAAACTAGGTATTACGGCGTTAATAGGGCAAAAATGCCCAAAAACAAAACCGGGTTATAACAGTCCCGGAAATGAGGCGGAGTAGTATCATGGTAAAAGCGATTGATTTCGCTGTCCGCACTTCTGCGGGCAATGTCGTACGGGGTGCCGTTTCGGGCGATGGCGGCAGTGAGTATTTGCAGGTCGGCTCGGGTGAATCAGTCTCCCTGAACCTGTCACAATCCAGCATTATGGGCTATGAACGGCAAGGCAGCGATCTTGTCCTCAAGCTGGCAGATGGGCGTTCTATCACCCTCAGCAACTATTTTGACTCGCATGTGGGCGAGGATAACAAGCTTTACCTCAGCACCAATGGCGAAGTGACCGAGGTCTTTTTCTCCGATGGCGGCAATGGCACGCTCTATGCCAACTATGGTCCCGTTGATACGTGGAGCAAGTATTCGGCCGTCGATGATCTCCGCTTTGTCGAAGACAATACCTTGATGGCTGCCGAAGGCTATGCCGATGACACCGTGGGCATGGGAATGTTTGCACCGGCCCTGTTGGGTCTTGGCGGTGGCGGTCTGGGTGCCGCGGCGGCAGTTGCAGGCGGTATCGGCGTGCTTGGCGCCATTGGCAGCGGCGGTGGCGGTGGCGGCACAGCCGGCGGTGGCGGCGGCGGTGCCGGTGGACGTATCCCCCCAGCCGTTAATGACGCGACTGGCAGCAAAGACATTTCAACCAACAGCCTTGATCAAACCGTAACCGTCAGCGGCACGGGTCAGCCCGGCGAAACCGTTGTGGTTAATGTCGGCACCAAAACCGAAATCACGACCATTACAGAAAATGGAACGTGGGAAGCCGCATTTGAAGGCGGCAACTTCCCCGGCGATGGCAGTTTTGAGGCTGTCGTGACAGTCACAGACGCCAATGGTGGCAGCCAAACTCTTGACGGCCCCGCCTTTGTTATCGACCTGACCCCCCCGGTGGTGTCCACAACCCAAGGCACCGTTTCCGCAGGCGACATTGAAAATCTTGCAGAATACCAAAACGGCGTGACCATCGCAGGCGAAGGCGAAGTTGGCGCGAATATCTCGGTCGTCGTCCAAGGCCATACCCAAACCACAACGGTGGGCAACGATGGCACATGGAACGTGACTTTTAGCACAGCGCAAATCCCGGCGGGCGACAACGTGTTTCCAGCCACGATCACCGCAACCGATGCGATGGGCAACACAACCGTTGTCACCGACAGCCTTCATGTCGACACCATCCCGCATCCGCTGTCGTTCAATACGACCGCTGGCGACAACATCATCAATAAAGCTGAATCCAGCGGCGAAGTGGTCGTGACCGGCCAGTCCACTGCCGGTGCCATGGTCACCGTAACCTTGGGCAACACCAATCAAACCGTTGAAACCAACGCCAATGGCGTCTGGACCGTCCGATACCCCGCCGGCACCTTTACTGCCGATGGCACCAACATGGTCCTGACCGCCTCGACGGTTGATATCGCGGGCAACCAAAGCACCGCCAGCCAAACCATCAAGATCGATACCTCGACAGCGGTGTCCTTTACGGCCCAACCTTTGTTCGGTGGCGATAACGTTATCAACGGGGATGAAGCCAAAAGCGACGTCACCATCACAGGCCAATCCGAGGCCGGAACCACATCTGTCTCGGTGGTTTGGAACAACACCACGGTGGCCGCCAATGTTGCCGCTGATGGCAGCTGGACCGTCCAATTCCCCAGCGGCTCTATCCCGGCCTCTGGCACATCCACCGCCACCGTCAACTCGATCGACGCGGCAGGCAACCCCGGCACCAACACCCGTACCATCACCGTAGACCGTGAAACCTCGGTTGCCGTGAACCCCGGTCAGGCCGGCGGTGACAACATCATCATGAGCACCGAGGCCAATGCAGGCGTGAACGTGACGGGGACAGCCGAACGCGGCGCAACGGTTGAAGTGACCTTCCAAGGCAATACCCACACAGTCACCGCAACGAACACTGGCACTTGGTCAACCACATTCGAAAGCGCGGAAATCACCCGTGGCACCTATTTCAATGGCCCGAACAACCTTGTCAGCGTGAAATCCACCGACCTTGCCGGCAACATCGCCACAACGTCGCACACCCTGAATGTTGATACCGAAGTGACCAACTTTGCCCGGACATCTATGTCCACCGGCATTGATAACGTGCTGAACAATACCGAGGCTCAGCAAGGCCTAACCGTATCCGGCACGGTTGAGGCGAACGCGCGGTCGGTCATGGTCACCTTTGGCAACAACGGCCCGTTCAGCGCAGTCATAGATGGCACCTCATGGACCTACAAAATCCCGGCTAACCTTATCCCTACAGGGGATACCAAGGTTCAATTGACTGCCGTTGCCACAGACCAATACGGCAACGTGTCAGCCCCTCACACCGAGTTGGTCGATATTGACCGCATCGTCACCCCCTTCACCCGCGAAGGCGGCATGATCGGTGGCGACGGCATCCTGAACGCCTCCGAAGTCGCAAGTGGCCTGAACCTGAATGGCACAGGCGAAGTTGGTGCAACCATCGTGGTGTCCCTACCAAACAACGCCTCCCAAGAGGTTCTCGTTGGCGACAACGGCCTGTGGACCGCGCGGTTCGAGGCAAGCCAACTGCCACGCGGCAACGGCGAGAGCATGAAGATCACCTTCAACGCGACAGACGAAGCCGGCAACTTCACCAGCTTCAGTGAAACTGTCACGGTTGATACTGTCGCCCCCGAAGCGGCGAATATCACCAACTTCAGCAAAAACACCGCGGGCACCAATCTGGTCGGGGTAAGGCTGGACGACAATGTCACCTCTGACTTTTCCTTCTACAAGGTTGGCACCAATGGCAGCAGTTCCAAACTTGCGCTGTCCAGCAGCCTTGGGTCAAAATGGGCCGAGTTTGACAATAACCCAGTCCCGGACGGCGAGTTTTTGGTCGTCAACCACGGCGACGCTGCGGGCAATGGTGCGGCAACCTTGTACTTGACCACCGACACCAACGGCGTCGGCACCACGACCATTGATCTGAACAACGCAGCCTTCAAAAACTTTGACTTCACATCGCTGGACCTGTCCTCGGCAAAAACCGCAATGACCATCAGCGCCGAAGATCTGATCGCCATAACAGGCCCAGACAAAACGCTGATGATCAAAGGCGGCGCCGATGACACCATCGCACTGAAAAGCGCGGTTTTGGCCGCAGATCAAAGCTCGGCTGAGGCCGGCTTCAAGCTCTATACCTTGGGCGACAACGCAGCGTCGCTTTACATCGACGACGACATCATCACGACGACCATATAGGGCCAAGTACATGCCCGTCAGGTTGCGCATACTAACAAGCGGCGGGGCAAGGCGCTCCGCTGCGATTGCAGGGGCATTTACCCTTGTGGCGCTGCTTGCGGGCTGTGTGGATGGTGGCCTGCCGGGCGTGTCGATGTTTGGCGGCGACAAACCCACCAACCCAGCCGCCATTGGCACAAACGGGCATGAAATCGGGCTTGCCGCCAGCGATCAGATTGATCGGGGCGAACACCGCTCGGCCATCATTGATGATCTGATTGCGCGGCGGTCAGTGCTGCCTGCCAACGGTCCTTTTGCACAGGTCGCCATGGGCGTTCTTGCCGCCAACAAAGGTGCCGCCGCCGCCGAATTGCGCGTGGCCCGCCTGAAGGCCGAGGCGAAATCCAAAAACTGGCTGCCCTCCATCGGCCCTTCGCTGGACCTGACCTCGCTGGGAACACTGGCCGCGTCCATCCTTGTGGAACAAGTGCTGTTCGACAATGGCAAGCGCAAGGCCGAACGCGCCTTTGCCGCCGCCGATGTCGAAATCGCCGCCGTCGGCCTGTCCAATGAAATGAACACCCGCGTCTATGAAGGCCTGACCTATTACATCACCGCCCAGCGCGCGCAGGCCCAAGCGGCTGTGTCCGCCAAAGGGGTCACCCGGATGCAAAGCTATGGCAGCATTATGGGCAAGCGCGTGTCAGGCGGCCTGTCTGACAGGTCCGAAGAGCGCGTGATCTTGGCCAAAATCGCGGAAATGCAATCCTACAGCGCCGCAGACCAAGCCGCCGCAACCACCGCGATGGCCGAGTTGAACGCCATGGTCCAAGTGCCGATCACGGGCCTGTCGGGCCTATCCAGCCTTGCCCCGCCCGGCGACCCGTCCGACCCCATAGCCGTCCTGCGCGCGCGCGGCGAAGGTCGCCGCAGCGTGGCCGAGGCCGAAATGGCCCGCGCGGGCTTTCTGCCCAGCCTGACCGCCAGTGGCGTGCTGGCCAAGGGTGGACTAACGGGTGGGCTGAACGTCAGCACCGAAAACGGCATCGGCTTTGGCACAGGTGCCAGCCTGCGCGCGATTGAGGCCAGCACCCAAGCCGCCGAACAGCGCACCGAAAGCGCGCGCGATGATGCCAACCGCAAAATCGTGGCGATAGAGCGTGAAATCGCGACCCTCAAATCGCGTGAGGTGCAAGGCGCCGCCGTTCTGGCCCAAACCGAAGCCAACCTTGAAATGTTTACGCGGCAATACAAGTTTGGCCGCCGCCCATTGATGGAATTGGTGGGTATGTTTGAAAGCTTTGTCGCGATGGAGCGTGAAAATGTTGCTCTTAAATACGACATCGCATTACTAGGCCTACAGACCGCAAAAATACGCGGCGTATTGGTGGACGGGGTTAAGATGTGAACGACCGGGTGGTCGCCTTTGATATGAATGCCGATAGAAGCAACGCTTCTATCGCGCCATCGGCACGGCCAACGCCGCCCCAACGCCCAGACCCTCCGCGCCACGCCAACCGCGCTATGACCCGCGCCCAGCTTGCCTCGGTTTACGCAGGCCTTTTGGGCACCGAAATCGCGGCGGCAGATCTGCTGGACCATATCCAAATCGCGGCAGGCGATGGCAAACTGGGTCTGGATGAAATCGCCACCGCCTTGCGCGGAATGGGCCTGACAGCCAAAGTCGAAACCGCCCCGAAATCAACAATCGGCGCGTGGCCCGCGCTCGCCTTGATGAACTCGGATCAGGTCATTCTGGTGCTGGGTCAATCCCAAGACAGTGTCGAGGTTTACGACACCACCTGCCCAGATAACCGCGCCGAAGTGCCGCTTGCCGATTTTGCGCCGGTGTTTTCCGGCAAGATCTTGCGCGCCCGAACCACCATGGCAGACCTAGAGTCTCGCCATTCTGACAAGGCCGCAACCGCCCACTGGTTCTGGGGTGAGTTTCCACATTACCGCCGCCAATTGTTTGAGGTGGCCGCAGGCTCTGCCGTGGCCAACCTTCTGGCCGTGGCCGTGGCCCTGTTCTCGCTGCAAGTCTATGACCGTGTGATCCCGCATAAATCCGAACCCACGCTCTGGGTGCTGGCCCTTGGTGTGCTGCTCGCGGTGGTGCTGGAAGGCATCCTCAAAATGGCGCGGTCCGGCCTGATGGATGTGACGGGCCGGCGGATTGAACTGACCGTGCAATCGCGCTTGATGCACCGTTTGTTGGGCATGAAACAAACCCCCGGCGCGCGAAACCCCAGCCAAACCTTCAGCGCGATGCGCGAATTTTCGTCGGTGCGAGAGTTTTTCACCGCCTCGACCATCGGCACCATGGCCGACATTCCGTTTATCCTGATCTTCCTTCTGCTCGTCGCCTCGATCGGCGGCCATCTGGTCTGGATTTTGGTGATCGGTGGCATCTTGATGGTCGCCCCCGGTTTCTTTTTCCAAAAGAAGATGATCGCGCTGACCCTGTCTACCCAAGGCGCCTCGATGCGCGCCTCACGCCTGCTGTATGAGGCGGTCTATGAACAAGAAACCGTCGCCACCCAGCGCGGCGAGGACCGCGTCAAGCGGCTGTGGCAAGAACTGGTCACCCTCTCTGCCGTCAAATCCTCAGAACAGCGCCACCTGTCCTCGGCCCTCACCTATTGGGCGCAAGGGGTGCAGCAAGCCACCTATGTGCTGGCCGTGGTCGCGGGCGCATACCTCGTGTTTTCCGGCGATTTCACTATGGGGACGATCATCGCTATCGGCATCCTGACTGGCCGCACCCTTGGCCCCTTGGCGCAGCTTTCCGCCACCCTTGCACGCTGGTCCAACACCAAAGCCGCACTGACCGGGCTAGACGCCATCGCAGGCGCTGCGCAGACCGAGGAGGACGGTCGCAAATACCTGCGCCGCGAACGCCTGACCGGCACCTATGAACTGCGCAACCTTGAATTCAAATACGACGAAACCTCGGCCGCGACGGTCGAAATCAACGCCTGCAAAATCCCCGCAGGCCAGCATGTCGCCGTGCTTGGCACCAACGGGTCCGGCAAATCCACCTTTCTGCGCGTGCTGGCCGGCATTTATGAACCCACCGCCGGCCGCATCCTGCTCGACAACATTGACATGGGCCAGATCCACCCGCGCGATCTGCGCCGCGGCATCGGTTATCTGGGCCAAGAGGTTCGGCTGTTTTCCGGCACCATCCGCGACAACCTCAACCTCAGCCAGCTGGAACGCGACGATGACCGCCTGTTCGCGGCCCTCGATTTTGCTGGCTTAGGCCAGTTCATCCGCAACCACCCCCGCGGCCTAGACCTTGAAATAAAGGAACTGGGCGAAGGCCTGTCGGTCGGCCAACGCCAATCCTTGGGCTGGGCGCGCCTGTGGCTGCAAGACCCGCAGATTGTGCTGCTGGACGAACCCACCGCCGCCCTGGATCAAACGCTAGAGGCAACGCTGGTCAGCCGCCTTACCACATGGCTTGACGGCCGCACCGCCATCATCGCCACCCACCGCGTCCCGATCCTGCAACTCACCTCGCGCACGCTTATCCTGCAAAACGGCAAACTGGCCGTCGATGGCCCGCGCGAAGCCGTCCTCGCCCACCTGTCCAAAGCCCAAGCCGGTGCGGCCAAATGATGACCTCATTCGACCACGGCCTTGACGCCAAGGCCGAACGCCCCAGCCGCATGATCTGGATCATCTTTGCCGTCGTCGTCATCTTCATCCTCTGGGCCGCCTTTGCTTGGGTCGATGAAATCGTCCGCGCGCCGGGTCAGGTCGTCTCATCCTCGCGCCCGCAAATCATCCAAAACCTCGAAGGCGGTATCCTCGCTGAACTGAACGTGGCCGAAGGTGACATCGTTGAGCCGGGCCAAACCCTCGCCCGCCTTTACGGCACGCAATACCAATCCGCCGTCGATGACCTGCGCGACCAAATCGCCAGCCACGAAATCCGCCGTGCCCGGCTAGAGGCGGAAATGGCCGGCATGCTGGAATTCGACCCCCCTGCCGACCTCGCAAACCGCCTGCCCGACATCGTGTCGTCCGAACGCGCGCTGCTGTCGGCCCGCCAAGGCGACTTTATCGCCCGCCGTGACGGTGCCAAACAGGTGATGATTCAGGCGAAAAAGGAACTCGACCTGCTGGAAAACATGTACAACCAAGAGATCGCCCCGCTGATAGAGGTGACCAAGGCCCGCCGCAGCTATCGCGATGCCGAAAACCGCTATTCTGACACCATCACCCAGATGGACCTAGACCGCGCCTCAGAATTTTCCGACACGCTCAAAGAACTCACCTCCCTACGCCAGAACCTCAAAGGCGCCGCCGATCAGCTGAACCGCACCACCCTCACCGCCCCCATGCGCGGCGTGGTTAACAAGCTGTCCATCACCACCATCGGCGGCGTTGTGCGGTCGGGCGAAGAGATCATGCAGATCGTCCCACTGGATGAGGAAATGTTCATCGAAGCCAAGGTAAAACCCGCCAACATCGCATCCGTCCGCCAAGGCCAAGAGGCGACGATAAAGCTGTCGGCCTATGATTACACCATCTACGGCTCGCTTACCGGCGAAGTGGTTCTCGTCTCTGCCGACACGTTCAAAGACGAACGCGCCCGCAACCCCGATGAGGCCGCGCATTACAAAGTTACCCTGCGCGTCGATCTAAAGCACCTAACCCCCCGCCAAGCCCGCATGGAAATCCGCCCCGGCATGCAGGCCGAAGTGGAGCTGCAAACCGGCGGCAAGACGATCCTGACGTATTTGACCAAACCGCTGTATAAATCGCGTGAGGCGCTGCGGGAGAGGTGAGGGGGGCTTTGCTGCCATTGGGCTATTATATTATGTGATGTCAAATGGTGCTTGCGGCCCATAGCCGACCTTGGTGGCCATCGCGGCGAATGTCCGGTTCGAGGCCATTCTTACCACTTTTCTGTATTACGACTAACGTCAGCTTATTCTTGGTAGGCCAAACCTTGCTTTAGGTGATTGAGGTTGTTGCAGGTGGTTATTTGCCTGAAGAGCGAACAGTATCTCTCCCCCAAGAGATTCTTGACCAAGCCATCTCGTGCACTAAATAACACGTAAAGCCGGTCACTGCTCCAACAAAGGCGATGCCGCCGCTTGCTGCAAATGATCCCGTGAAGAGAAACCCAATCAGCATCATTGAGAAGAACCCAGCGACTTGCCAGGTTGCGGCCTTGGTAAAGAGTCTGATTTTGCTGTCCATTCGGGGTTCCTCGAAGCGTATTGAATTTCCACTGAACTATCCCGGATGTGGCTGTATGGACATTATGTGAATTCGCTGCGTTAACTCTATGTTGTAGCATCTAATCTGCAAGGTAGATTATAATGGACAAACGGTATCGCGCAGACATTTTTCGAAAACGCCTAGAGGAAGCGATGTTGCGCAAGGGCGTGACCAAAAGTGCATTGTCCAGAGAAACGAAAGTTGATCGCTCAACCATTGGTCAGCTTCTCAAAGACGACCATCCACGTCTGCCAAACGCACAGTTGGCAGCGGATGTTGCTGATGCATTGGGCGTCAGCACAGACTGGCTACTTGGTCTGACAAATAGGCCAGAAACCCCCGGCGATATTGTTGCTGCTGCGCTGTTTCTTAGCCCCGCCGAACGCACTTCGGCAGATGAACAGCTTCTTGAATGGCATCGTGAGGCGGCGGGTTACAAAGTACGCCATGTCCCCGCAACTCTACCAGATATTCTAAAAACAAAAAGCATGTTGGAATGGGAATATGATTCCGTGCAAGAACGCCGTTTGCCCGAGGCATACAATGCGATGCGGGATCAACTTGAATGGTTGTCTTCAGGCGTTTCTGATTATGAAATTGCCCTGCCTATTCACGAAATCGAGTCCTGCGCAGCAGGAACGGCATACTATAAAGGCGTTGATGAAGGCATCCGACGTGAACAATTGAATTTTATAGCCGATCAGTGCGATCAAATGTTTCCGAGGTTACGGATATTCTTATTTGACGCGCATAGGGTATTCAGCTCACCCGTCACAGTTTTTGGCCCAAACTTGGCTGTCGTTTATATTGGACAATGCTATCTCGCATTTCGTGAGATTGAGCGCGTGAAGTCTCTCTCAAGTCACTTTGACTGGCTTGTCCGCGAGGCAATTGTGGACGCTCGAAATGTTCCGACCTATATTCGCTCGCTCATGAAGCAGTGACGCCGCCTTACAGTTTGACCAGAAGCGGCCCTTGGTGCGGGTGCAGCAAAAGCTCACCAAGTCCGGCACTGTGGACCTCCACACAGTTTGCAGCGAAAATCCGGCGCCCATTGCTACGTCGGAGAGCGACGCAACACAGCACTCTATGGCGTACTAGGCGGCCATATGTTTTTTCATCATCCTGAAGAAAACCCACCAAAGCGCGTACATATTAAAATTTGATTACCAAAAAAAACAATACCCATAAATATCAATAGCCTACAAAAATGTCCGCGCGCGATTCCTCACCGCGTCCACAGCCCGCCAATCACCTCGCGGCCCACTTTTCGGGCCACAAACATCGCCAAAACCCAGCCCGAAATCACCGCCAAGGCGACCCCAAACCATACCCCCCAAATATCAAAATCCAGCACCCGCACGAAAATCCAGACAAACAAAGCCACCGCGATCCCTTGCCGATACATCCCGATCCAAAGGGTCCAAATCGGCTTTTGCAAGGCTTGCAAGAATGAGTTGATGGAAAACAGCATCATATAAAACGGCAAGACAAACCCATCGACATGAAGGTAACTCACCCCCACCCGGATCACCTCGGGATCAGCCGTAAACAGCCCCATCGCCCACTCCCCGCCAAACCATAAAACGGGGCAGGCCACCGCCATCATCGCAAACCCCAGCTTCCAGCAAAAGAACACAGACGCCCGCACCCGCGCGTGATCCCCCGCCCCGAAATTCTGCGCCGCGATGGGCAGCAAAGCCCCGGTCATCCCCAGCACGGGCAGCAGCATAATCTGCTCGACCCGCAAAGCG
>CBDTUV010000018.1:0-18227 GCA_965363575.1 uncultured Pseudorhodobacter sp.
CCATCCATCGCGCGCGGTTTGCGCCGCAGACAACCTCGACCCGGCGATATTTGGCGCTTGGGGGCGCGCCGGTTTGGGCCTATGTCTGGCCCACATCGCTGAACCCGTCGACCGTGGGGTTTGAAGGCGGAACGGGTAATCTGGCGATGGTTGCCACCAGCCATCCGGATTTTGACGACACACCCCTGTTTGACGAAAATAACGATGGAGACCCCACAAATGATGGGTTGCTGTGGCACAGCCATTGGGTCGTTTTGACCCCGACTGAAGCCTGCGGCGCAGGTGCATTGGCCGTTCGGGACATTCCCGAAGGCACCAGCCCAAAACTGCCCGCAACCTGGCCCGGTTTACCGATTTTCCTTGATAGCCCTGGTTTTAACCCCGCCTTTGACGGCCCGGAGATTGCGATCAATGTAGGCTTTGCCAGCGATGTTGATCTGGCGGGTGTCAATTATGATGGGGTAACCTCGGCCTTGCGCGTGAATGCCAATATCCACGCACCGTTGCTTTGCGTAACGGATGTTTTTGATGTGGCGTCAGGTAATCTGACGCTGCCGGGCAAAATCAACTAGAATTAGCGTTGAGGCCGCATGAGCCCGCGGCCTCATACCTACCTACATCAGGACACCCATCATGATCGCCCCAGAGCTAAATGTTTCACAATGGTTCAATACCGACGAAGATATCACCTTGGCGGGGTTGCGCGGAAAGGTTGTTGTCATCGAAGCCTTCCAGATGCTGTGCCCCGGTTGCGTGGCGCATGGGTTACCACTTGCGCAAAAGGTCCAACGCGCTTTTCCGAAAGAAGCGGTTGTCGTCTTGGGCCTTCACACGGTTTTTGAGCATCATGAGGCCATGAAACCGGTGTCTCTTGCAGCCTTTCTGCACGAATACCGCATTACTTTCCCGGTCGGGGTAGATGCGACAGGGGCCGGCGCGATACCGAAAACAATGGAGAGCTACCAGTTGCGCGGCACGCCAAGCCTCTTGTTAATCGACAAGGCGGGTGTGCTGCGGGCCAACCATTTCGGCGATGTATCGGAACTGCGCCTCGGCGCTGAAATTGCAACTTTGTTGAGTGAAGTGTGGGATGATCGTGAGACGCCGGACGTCAGCCCTGTGACGGTATGCACCCCGGACGGATGCGGCTAAGAAAACGCTCAGTAGGTTGGGCAGGGTTGCTCCGACTGGTCCAAACTCGCGACACATGAAATCCGTCAATTTGATCCGAACGCTGTGTCTTTGCTGCGCATACGACTGGCGTTCAGGCACGGTTCGGCTTTGGGCCACCACATGACCAAGGACAACCTCAACCGCCATCCGGCGCTGGCAATGACACGCCAGCTCTTGCGGTCCGACAATTGCCGGACCGCGTTCCAGCAGTTTGCGGCCTAGCTATGTCCAAAAGGCTGGTAGCTTCGGCCAGGTCGAAATTTTGCCACACAACCCTGCAAAATCCCGCATTGCCCTCAAACCTGAAACGACACAGAACTTGCACCGAGAATGCAGCAAAAACCATTTAACGGCAAAGCGACACTACGCAATTGAGCCACTATGACCATGAGAACTTAGCAAAGGCTTTAAGTTAGCCACACTCATGCCTCGTCGATTTGGCGGTAGGCCGAGAGCGATATCGCGTGGAGCGCCTCGCGGGAAATTTCGCCTAGAAGTGCGTAGCTAAGCTGATTGTCCAACCACCAGAAGCCTTAAACGTTTTCATTCCGGGTGACCTGAGCCCCAAGTCTCCTCCAGCTTTGCGCACCCGGCCGCGGCGCACAGCCAGCCGTTGCAATGAGCACCAAAAGCACCAGCCTCCACGCCCAAAGGCGCGTGTCGATGTGGTTTCGAAAATGTTCTTTGATCATCCCGAAACGCTCATCGAGCGGCGGAACAGCAAAAGACTTGCCGTGAAAAAGGCAATTCCCAGACCGGCCATGAGGGACAGCTCAAACCAAACAGCATCCAGACCAGCCCCACGAAAGGCGACGGCTTTGGCAAAGGCCAGAAAGTGCCGCGAGGGTAGGGCCAAGGTCAGGCGTTGCACAATGTCGGGTTGGCTTTCGACAGCACCCATGCCACCCGAAAGCATGATGATCGGGATCACCACCATGATTACCAGCAGCGCAAACTGCGCCATGCTGCGCGCAACCGTACCCAGAAACATCCCGATAGCGGCGGCGGCGGCCAAATAAACGGCCGTCCCCAGCAATAGAAGCGGAATTGACCCCGCAATCGGCACCTGAAGCAATTGTTGCACCACAAAAAACAGCGACAGGGAGAACGCCGCCAAAACCACGACCACATTTGCCAGCACCTTGGACAGAGCAATCTCTAAAGGTGTCAGCGGCATCACCATCAAATGCTCAATCGTGCCTTGTTCACGCTCGCGTAGCATTGCGGCCCCTGTCAGCGCGATGGTTAAAAGCGAAAGCTGGTTCAAGAGCGAGGACATTGCCTTGAACCAAACTGGATTGCCGTTGGCGTTAAAGGCGCGGCGCAATTCCATCCGCAGGGCAGGCTCGGGCGCGTCGGGGCTGCCGGACAAAAAGGCGCGGGTTTCCGATTGCAGGATATTGGCGATGTAATCCGTGCCAAGCTGGGCCTGCGACACGGCGGTCGCGTCTACCTCTAGCTGGGCGGCGGGCATCAGGCCTGCAATCACATCAGCCTCAAACCCGGGTGGAAAGCTAAGGACGAACATGATGTGTCCGGCGTCCATCTCGGGCCGCACCTGTTCAGGCACAATCATCACTGGCGTTTGAAACCACGGTGGGCCAAGCGCATCTGTCAGCGCGTGGGTCAGGGTGGAATTGTCTTCATCCAGAATGGCGATAGCGGCGTTGCGGACCGTATCGCCTGCACCGCTTGCCTCAAGCATCACCGCCACGACAAAGGACCACAGGATCAAGATCACCATCACCGGATCACCCAGCACGCTTTTCAACTCCTTGCCTGCGAGCCAAAAGATATTTGCAAGTTGCCGCATCGCTTACCGCTCCTGTTTACGCAGCAATAGCACCGCAAGCCCGGTCAAAACCGGACCAAAAGCCGCCAGCCGCAACAGGTGGCCCGAGAGTTCGGACAGGCCGAGACCCTTGGTAAAGGTGCCAACGCTGATGCCCATATACCAAGTGGTTGGCCAGAATGTGCCCATGATCTGCGCCGCACCTTGCAATGAGGAAACCGGCGTGATCATGCCCGAAAACTGTAGCGTCGGCATCACCGAAAGGATCGCCGCTGCAAAGACGGCCGTGACCTGCGTGGCGGTCATCATCGACACCAGTAACCCGTAACCTGTTGCCGCCACTGCATAAAGCAGCGCGCCCAGCACCAATGTCGCAGGGTCGCCTTTCAGCGGCACATCCAACACCGTAACCACCAGCGCTGTCAGGATCACGAAATTCAGCAGCGTAATACCGATATAGACCAGTTGCTTGCCAATCAGAAATTCGGCTGGGCTTGTGGGGGTGACGTAGAAATTGGTGATCGTGCCGATTTCCTTTTCCCGCGCCACGCTGACAGCCATTAGGATTGCCGGAAACAACAGCAGCAATAAAGGTGGGATTGAGGGGCCGATTGCGGGCAGGCTTTCCATAGCTGGATTATACTGAAACCGTGGGATCAGTTGCGCCGGTGGGGCCGCATCGGCGCTGCGCGGTGTCGCCAGATCAGCGAGTGCGAGTGCTGACTGCGAGCCATTGGCCAACACATCGGCATGCGCGCTTTTGACATAGCTTTCCACCGTGCCTGCGCGGTTGGTATCTGACCCGTCGATCAGCCCGGCAATCTCGGCGGTTTCGCCGCGCCGTATTGCGCGGCCAAAGCCGGGTGGGATTTGCAGCGCCAGTGCCAACTCACCGCTTTCCATCCGGTTTTGCAGTGCATCAGGGTCGGTGATCGGCGGCAGTTCGGCAAACCACGGCGTATCTTGAAACCCCGAAAGATAGGCGCGGCTTTCGGGGCTTTGGTCCAGATCATAGGCCGCAAAGGGGATGCTGCGCACCTCTTGCGAGATGCCGAACGACATGATCAGCAACAGTAGCGCCGAGCCGACAAAGGAAAACACCAGCCGCACCGGATCGCGGCGCACCTGCATCGCCTCGCGCGCGGTAAAAGCCAAAAGCCTTCCGAGGCTGAAACCAGAGGCGGGCTTGCTGTGGGTTTGCGCCGGTCCTGTGGTCAAAAGGCCCGCGCTCGCCGGGGCTTCAAGTGGTGCGGCGTCGAGCATGTAAGCGATGAAGGCGTCTTCCAGCGTCGCCACGCCGCGCGCCGCGATCAGGGCTTTTGGCGCGTCCGACACCAGCACTTTGCCCGCGTGCATCAGGGATATGCGATCGCAGCGCATGCCTTCATCCATGAAATGGGTTGAGATGAAAATGGTGACGCCGTCGCGGCGTGCCAGCTCCAGCAGCATATCCCAAAAGGCATCGCGCGCCTGCGGGTCAACGCCGGAAGTCGGCTCATCCAAAATCAAAATATCCGGCGCGTGGATCACCGCGACCGCCAGCGACAGGCGTTGCCGCACGCCCAAGGGCAGCGAGGCGGCACCTTGATCAAGATAGGGGTCAAGGCCAAAGCGGGGGACCAATTCGGCCATCCGTTTGGTGGTCAGCGCGCCTCCAAGGTGGAACAATCGGGCGTGCAACAGCAGGTTCTCGCGCACTGTAAGTTCGCCATAGAGCGAGAAGGATTGCGACATAAAGCCCACCCGTCGCCGCGCCTCAATGTTTTGCGCATCGACGGGCTGGCCAAAAATCCACGCCTCGCCTGTCGTGGCGGGGGTAAGGCCGGTCAGCATCTTCATCGTAGTGGTTTTGCCGCAGCCGTTGGAGCCGAGAAAGCCGAAGATCTCGCCGCGTTTGATCTCAAAACTAACGCTATCGACGGCGGTAAAATCGCCGAACCGCTTGGTCAGGTTTTTGGCGCGGATGGCAGGAGGGCCTGCTGCTGTGTCGGCAACTGGGGGGAGGGCCGGGGCTGCGAGTTCTACCGCATCCCCGCCTAACAGTGCGACATAGGCGGCCTCGACGGTTTTGGTTTCGGTTCGCTCCATAAGGTCGGCGGGGCTGCCGGTCGCCAGAATGCTGCCTGCATTCATCGCCACCAGATAGCCAAAGCGTGCGGCCTCTTCCATATAGGCGGTGGAGACGAGCACGCTCATATCGGGGCGGCCCTCGCGGATTGTGTCGATTAAATCCCAGAACTGACGGCGCGACAAAGGGTCTACGCCGGTCGTTGGCTCATCCAGCAGCAAAAAGTCGGGGTCATGGATCAAGGCGGCGCAGAGGCCCAGCTTTTGTTTCATCCCGCCCGAGAGCTTGCCTGCGGGGCGGTCCATGAACGGCGCAAGGCCGGTGGCGCCTGTCAGTCGGGAAATCCGTGCATCGCGTTCCGCGCGGCTCAAGCCGTAGAGCTTGCCAAAAAAATCCAGATTTTCGCGTAGGCTGAGGTCATGGTAGAGGTTCTTGCCAAGACCCTGAGGCATAAAGGCAATTCGCCGCCCGGCATCGGCGCGGTGGCGGGCGTTGGCCATATCGCCGCCCAACGCCTCAACGTGGCCTTGCTGTAGCTTTTTGGCCCCAGCAACCAGCCCCATCAGGGTGGATTTGCCCACGCCATCCGGCCCGATCAGCCCGATCATTTGGCCTGTTGGCAAGTCCAGCGTCAGATCGCGCAACGCCTGCACCTTGCCGTAGCGGTGGCTTACCCCTGTTAGCCTTGCAACGGGGGCGGTTGGGGCGGTCATTTGTCAGCGCCGCCCGTCGCTGCGCCTGCGGGTAGCTCGGATGCCAAAGGCGGGGTTAGACCTGCGGGCCAGTCCAGCACCGCGCCATCCGCCCCGGCCAGACGCACCCAAGCCACACCGCGCACACCGGTTTTGACCTGTGCAAGATGGCCTGCGACCAGTTCCTGGGGAATACGTACACGGATGCGGAACATCAGGCTTTCGCGCTCGGCCACGGTTTCCACTTGTTTGGGGGTGAATTGTGCCTGTGGTGCAACAAAGCTGACCTTGGCAGGCACAGCAATATCGGGCATCACATCAACAATGATCCGCGCCTCATCGCCCAAGAGAACCCTTGGGGCTGCGGTCGCGGGCAAGAAAAACTCCATGTAAATATCGCCGAGGCTGACCAAGGTTAGCACCTTGCCGCCGCCGCCCAGCACCTCCCCCGGCTGCGCAAGACGGTATAGGACACGCCCGGCCTGCGAGGCGTGAAGCGTGCTGTCGGCAATGCGGGCCTCGATCTCATTCAACGCGGCCGTTTCGGCGTCAACGGCGCGTTCTTTGGCAAGGGTTGTCGCCTGCGCTGCGGCAAGGCCTGCCTTGTCCAACTCTACTTGGGTGCGGGTGATGTCCAGCTCCTCACCTGTGACAACGCCGCGTGCGTTCAGCGTTTCCGCCCGTGCCAGCTTGCTTTGTGACAGCGCGAGGCTTGCCTCGGCCTGCGCGATGCCTGCTTGCGCCACGGTCACCGCTGCCGCAGCACTTGCCACGGCTGCCTCGGCGCGCATTTTCTGCGCGGCAAGTTCGGTGGTGTCCATCACGGCCAGCACGTCACCGCGTTGCACCAAGTCGCCTTCGCGCACCGTAATTTCGGCGACACGGCCTGCCAGACGGGTGGATACATCGACCAGATCCGCCTCTATCCGGCCATTGCCACGGGCAAAACCTTCGGGCGGCAGGTCGCTGGGGGCCAGTAAAACCCGCCACGCGGCATAACCTATAAATGCCGCAAGTATGGCCAGCACAAGGGCGATAGAAATTTTGCGTGACATGGTTCAGGCAACTCCTTTTGGGTCATCTTGCCACGCATCTGGCGGCTGGCCTTGATAAAAATCAAGCAGGGCTGCGATAGCTTGTTCAGCCGTTTCAACCAACGTGAATAGCTTGACATCCTGCGGGGTGATCATCCCTTCGGCGACGAGAAAATCAAAATCCACCGCCCGGTTCCAGAATTCCGGACCGAATAGCACGATCGGAAGCTTTGGCATCTTGCCGGTCTGCACAAGGGTCAGGACCTCGAACAGCTCATCCAGAGTGCCATAGCCGCCCGGAAACGCCACAAGCGCCTTGGCCCGCATCAGAAAATGCATCTTGCGCAGGGCAAAATAGCGGAAACGAAACGCCAGATCCGGCGTGATGAACGGGTTTGGCGCCTGTTCATGCGGCAAGGTGATGTTCAGCCCGGCCGAACGTGCGCCCACGTCATAAGCCCCATGGTTGGCGGCCTCCATGATCCCTGGGCCGCCGCCGGTTACGACGACAAAGTCGCGCCGACCTTTTTGCTGGAACTGACGCGACACCAGTTCGGCAAAGCGTCGGGACTCGGAATAATAGCGCGACAGGCGTATCTGGCGCGCAGCCACGATTAAGGCGCGTTCCCTCTCTGGTGTGTTATGGTTTAGCGATTGGGCGTCGGCCAGTTGCTTTTGTGCCGCGTCGGGTGAGATGATGCGGGTACTGCCGAAAACCACCACGGTCGAGTGGATCGCATGTTTACGCAACGCGCGCTCGGGCTTGATCAGTTCTAGCTGCAACCGCAAGGGGCGCAGGTCATCTTCTTGCAGCAGATCGGCATCGTCATAGGCGAGGCGATAGGCCGGGTTTTGCTGGATATCCTCTACCAAAGCCTTGCGCTTATCGTCACTGATCATTGCGGCCACCGCCCGAGGTCAACCTTCGCCCCCAGCTCCGGCACCGACACAAGCCAGCCTTTGTCTGTCCGCAGCCGCTCGGCAAATTCGGTTGCCGCCTCGGCCTCGCCATGCACAACAAACGTCTGTCGTGGCGCTGTTTTGAAACCATCGGCCCAAGCCAGTAACGCCTTGCGGTCGGCATGCGCCGAAAAGCCGTTCAATGTGTGAATGCTGGCGCGCACGGGGACGTCTTCGCCAAACAAGCGGACAAGTTGCGCACCCTCAACCAAACGGCGGCCCAAGCTGCCCTTGGCTTGAAAACCGGTGATAAGGACCACGCATTCACGGCGGGGAAGGTTCTGGCGCAGATGGTGGCGAATACGCCCGGCATCACACATGCCGCTGGCCGAAATAATGATCGCACCAGAGCGTATCAGATTGAGCGCTTTCGACTCCTCGACGCTGGCGGTGAATTTCAAATAGGGCAAGTCGGCACCAACCTTGTGCCAGCCCGCCAGCCTTGTCGCCTGTTCATCGAACACTTCAAGATGCTGTCGGGTGATCCGTGTGGCCTCAGTGGCCATCGGTGAGTCTACGAAAATGCTCAGATCATGCAAGCGCCCCTCACAGGTCAGGCGATGTAAGTGGTAAAGGATCTCTTGCGTGCGTCCGACCGCAAAGGCGGGCACGATAATGTTGCCGCGCCCCGCATGATGCGTGCGTTCGACGATGGCGACCAGTTCGTCTAAGGTCGACGTTTGATCCGCGTGCTCGCGGTTGCCGTAGGTGGATTCGATTACCAGAACATCGGCGTCCTCAATCACTGTCGGGTCACGCAGAATGGGCCGACCGGGCTGGCCAAGATCACCACTGAACACGATTTTGGTCGTTTTGCCGTTTTCGGTGATCCAGACCTCAATGATGGCAGAGCCGAGGATGTGGCCAGCATCCCGGAAACGGCACCGCACGGCGGGGTGCGGATCGACGGGTGCATCGTAGTCGATCCTGCGCAGCTGACGCAGGCAGTCTTGCGCATCCTTCATGGTGTAGATTGGTGCGGCGGCGGCCCCTTTGCCGCGACGCGCCTTACGGATGGCCCGCTCTGCGTCGGCCTCTTGGATGTGGGCGCTGTCGGGCAGCATCACACCAAGCAAATCCGCCGTGGCATCCGTGGTATAGATCGGACCAGCAAAGCCGGCACGCGTCAACTTGGGAAGCAGGCCGCTGTGGTCGATATGCGCGTGGGTCAGCAAAACGAAATCAATCTTTCGGGGGTCGAAGTCGAACGGCTGACGATTGCGCGGCGGGGCCTCGCGCCCACCTTGCACCATGCCGCAATCGACCAGAAACCGAAGGTCCGGCGTTTCGATCAAATAGCAGGAACCGGTGACTTCGCGGGCCGCGCCCAGAAAACGGATTTGCATGATTGATGCCCTCAGATTCCCTTTTCACCCGGTTGCGATATGACGATCCCCCGCCGGTAGATCTGAAAAACGCGCGGTGCGACGGTCAACATTCGCCCCATGTCGCCTGCAATCAGCCCCTGCATGACCAACCCTTGAATAGTGCCAATAAACAGCACGGTTGCAGCTTCAGCATCTAAGGCTGCGGGCAAATCCCCGCGCGCTTTGGCATCAAGGATAAGGCCGTTCAAGCGCGCCGCGTATTGGGCCATCAGCGCCCGCGCCAGTCGTTTGGCGGGGGTCATTTTTGCACCCTGAAGCTCTCCGAACAGCATGCGCGGGGCGCCGGGATGTTCTGATACAAAGGTGACGTGGGCCTCAAACATCGCCTGCATTGCGTCCAAAGGTTGCTCAATCCCTGCGGCGGCCTTGTCGATCCGGTCCATCAGGCGCGTTGCGACCCATTGCATCACCGCTTGCCAGATCGCCTCTTTATTGGGGAAATGCCGGAACAAAGCACCTTGGGTTAGCTGCATGTGACTGGCGATGGCGGCGGTGGTAATGTCGCCGGGGTTCATCGTGGCGGCCAGATCAATCACGGCCTCAACCGTGACGTTGCGACGTTCTTCGGCGGGCAGGTTTTTGGTGCGGGCTATATTCATGCGAGAGAATCCATCCGCCAAGCCGCAATTGCAAGCCAACCCATAGCGATGACCATGCAGACGCCACCGGCAAGCACAAAGATCGGTGGGGCACCTAACACCAGTTCCGCCAATATTCCCAAAGGCATGAACATGCCTGCAAGCGCCAAACCGGAAATCCAAGTGCGGCTTGCCGAGGGCGGCAGGCGCAACAAAACCAAACCCACCACAATATTGAGAAGGGCAAAAAGGTTGCCATGCACATGCGCCAAGCGCGATTCAAAATGCTTGCCCACCGCATAGTCAGCGATCCACTGTTCCTTTCCCGGTGCGAAATCGCGCAGGTAGATCAGCAGAAATCCGTAGAGCATGAAGAGCGTTAGGAACAAGAAACCTGCCGCGATATTAAGCTTGCCAGTGAACATGATGAACCTCGCCGCGTTGGTTGCAGTCAAATTTCGCTTACTCAAGATGTGGGCCTTGAATTAAGGTAGTAACTAATTACTATCTTATGTGAGTCGCGTCATTCCTGCAAGAGTTGGATTCAAATCCCGTTGGATAGAGCGCAGCAAAATGACCGGAGAAAAGAGAATGCCGAGATTACATGCCTTCATAGCTGCCTTGATTGCAATGACGCCGCTGCCCGCTTTGGCGAGTGAGCCCCTGACGCAAAAAGAGATGTCTCAGCAGATCATTGGCAAGCAGCTTGCGGCCACGCGCATGGGGGTAAATGTGCGCCTGACGTATCTAGTGGATGGGAATGTGACGCTGAAGGTGTTGTTGGCCCAGTATTCGGGGACCTGGGATTTCGAAGGTAGCAGTATCTGCATGGAAATGAGCGGCGGCCCGCGCAAAGGCCGCAATTGCGTTACGTTCACAGCCCTTGGCGGCAATAAGTTTCTGAATTCCGAGGGCGTTACCATGACGGCTTCGAAGTAACTTTCGCAAGGATGAACCGCGCAAGGTGGCGGGGCGCAGCAAAAAACATAAGGACTATGGCAAATGACAAAAAAGAAAACCTCTTCAGTCGTGACACTGCGCGATCGCCAAAAGTCGATCGCATCCAATGACGCGCAAGCCTCCCGCGCCGCAAACGATAGCCCGACTTTGGCAGAAGGTATTGTCATGGAAAAGCCCGCCCCGAAACCTGATGCCTTGGCGCAAGAAATGCCCATGAAGCGCAGGCCTGAACGGGTCACCGCATTTTCAGAAGCGCTGGATCATACAGCACAGAGCGTGGTTTCCCGTTTCACCCAAGGGCTTTCGCCTGCCGCGTTGGCGGGGGCATGGTTCGATTGGGCGACCCACATAGCTGCGGCCCCCGGCAAGCAATTGCAATTGATGGAGAATGCCGCGAACAAAATTCGCCGCCAAAGCCGTTTTGCCCATGCTTGCGCGACAAGGACTGACCAAACCGAGCCTTGTATTGCGCCATTGCCGCAAGACACTCGGTTCAGCGGTGATGCTTGGCAGACCAAACCGTATAACATGATCTATCAGGGCTTTTTGCTGCAACAACAGTGGTGGCACAATGTGGTGACAGGGGTCCCCGGCGTCACGGCCCAACATGAGCAAGAGTTGCAGTTTCTGACGCGGCAGATGCTCGACATGGCCTCGCCGTCTAACTTCTTTTGGACCAACCCAGAGGTGCTGGCAAAAACCCGTGAAACCAACGGGATGAACCTGATCCAAGGGATGCAGAACGCGTTTAAAGATGCGCAAGATAGGGTGGGAGAGGCGCCGCCAAAGGGCACAGAAGCATTCGTGCCGGGGCAGGGTGTTGCGCTGACCAAAGGCAAGGTTGTCTATCGCAATCGGTTGATTGAGCTGATCCAATATGCCCCAACGACGGCGAAGGTGCGGCCTGAGCCGATCTTGATCGTGCCGGCGTGGATTATGAAATATTATATCCTTGATCTTTCGCAGCAAAATTCAATGGTGCGCTATTTGGTCGAACAGGGGCACACGGTCTTTATGATTTCGTGGAAAAACCCTGATGCCGATGACCGCGATCTGACGCTGGACGATTACCGGCAGTTTGGCGTGATGGCGGCACTTGCGGCGATTGGGCACATCGTGCCGGACCAAAAAATCCACGCGGCGGGCTATTGTTTGGGTGGCACGCTGCTGTCGATTGCGGCGGCTGCGATGGCGCGGGATGGGGATGACCGGTTGGCAACGATGACCCTGCTTGCCAGTCAGGTTGATTTCACCGAACCGGGCGAATTGCAGCTGTTTATCAACGAGAGCCAGCTTGCGTTCCTCGATAGCGTCATGTGGAAACAAGGCTATCTGGATACGACGCAGATGGGTGGCGCGTTCCAAATGCTCAACTCGAATGATCTGATTTGGTCGCGGGTCATCCGCAATTATCTGATGGGTGAGAGCCGGCCAGTGAACGACCTAATGGCTTGGAATGCAGACGGGACACGGATGCCCTATGCGATGCATTCGGAATATCTGCGCAAGCTTTACCTGAACAATGATCTGGCCGAAGGGCGGTTTGGCGTCGATGGCCGCCCAATCGCGCTGTCTGATATTCGGGTCCCTATCTTTGCCGTTGGAACGCAGAAAGACCATGTGGCGCCTTGGCCTTCGGTTTTCAAAATCCAAATGCTGACCGATACCGAAGTGACCTTTGTTCTGACCAGCGGGGGCCATAACGCGGGTATTGTCTCGGAACCGGGCCACCCGCGCCGGTCATACCGCGTGGAAACCAAGGGCGTGATGGACCGCTATGCCGATCCAGAGGCGTGGCTGGCCAAGGTGGACGCGCAGGATGGATCTTGGTGGGAGGCATGGGTTGAATGGCTTGCCGCCCATTCCGGGGTCGTTACCGCAGCGCCTGAAATGGGGAATGCGGTCGCGGGCTGCCGCGTACTGGGGGATGCCCCCGGCACCTATGTGATGCAAAAGTAAAACCCACCGCAATCAAATCGAAAGAAAGGACAAGACATGAAACCTCGCAGCAAAAGCCTAACAATCGCCGCCGTTGTGGCACTGATCTTTGGCGCGCTAACAGTATTTTCAGGCGGCCGCGCCCTGTTTGGCGGGGCCGAGGCAGAGGCGGCGGTTGGTAGCGCCGTTGGTTTTGTGCTGTGGTTCAACTTTCTGGCCGGCTTTGCCTATATGCTGGCTGGGGTCGGGCTATTCTTGCGGCACCCGCCTGCGGTCTGGATCTCAATCGCGATCCTTGCCAGCACGGCGCTTGTCGGCCTCGGCTTTGGCTACCATGTGCTGCAGGGTGGCGCGTATGAGATGCGGACTGTTGGCGCGATGATCTTGCGCACCGGCGTTTGGGCGATCATTTCTGTGATTGCGATGCGCTCTATCGCAAAGCAGCCAGCGGCCGAAAGAAGTTAGGCGGCTTCTAAAACCCTCCCGTTCAGCCGGATTGGCGGGCATTTGCGCGGCAGATTTTCGATGACGAAACCCCGTTTTACGGCTAAGCTGATGCTTAGAACGTGGACGTAGCAGGAGGATAAAACCATGAAAGCCCTAGCCCTGACAATCGCACTGGCGTTGATCTCTGGACCCGCGATGGCGCAAACTGTGGTTGGGATTACCAAGGACATGGCCACGGCCACCATCGAAACCGACAGCGGCCCGGTAGAGATTGGCAGGGTCCAAGACCCGAAGCATGAAATCACCGGCGAATGGGCGTTGACCTCTCGGCCGTGCCCGGATTTTTGCATCCAACCGCACAGCCCTGCGGAAGGTGTCACCACGATTGGTGAGTTGGAGTTGATTGCGATGCTTAAAGATCCCGAGGCCGTGGTGGTGGATAGCCGCACGCCTGACTGGTTTCAGGGTGGCTCGATCCCCGGCGCGATCAACATTCCCTATACCTTTGTGGTAGATGAGCTGGTCCAACTGGGGTGTGAACCCGACTTTGACGGCTGGGATTGTGCGGCGGCCAAACCCGTTGCCCTGTTTTGCAATGGCGTGTGGTGCGGCCAGTCGCCCACCGCGATCCGCAACATGATCAGTGCCGGATATCCTGCGGACCGCATCTTTTACTACCGTGGCGGTATGCAGGTTTGGCGGCTTCTTGGCCTAACGGTGACCGGTGGGGCATAGTGCTACTACGCGGCCTTGCTGGCAATAATATAGGGGTTCTGGCGATGTGCACCAAAGACGCGCTCAGAGACAATCGCAAACCCCGCATCTTGCAGGACTTGCCGCAACTGGACCGCGCGTAGCGACGCTGTGGCAGGAAACAGACCAAAGATCCGAAGCACGGCGAAAAGCGCGCGCAGCGACGGCTTCATGTCCGCAAAGCACCACGTCTTGCTGATCAGCAGACCGCCGGGTTTCAGGTTGGCATGAATGCGGGTCAGCAGCCCCGGCAGGTCATCAACAAGATGCAGCACATTGAACGCACAAATCGCGTCGAACGGACCACCGTCAAAGGCATTTGATGCGTCTGCCACAACGAACACCACATTTCCTGCTGAAGGCTTGGCTTTTGCGATCCTCACCATCTCAGTGGAAAAGTCGGTCGCCGTCCATTTCGCAACACCGGGCGCAAGCCGAATTGCGGTTCCGCCAGTGCCGCTGCCAATCTCAAGCACAGTATCGGTGTCTTTCAGGCGTGAGGCTACGTCGGCCAGCATTGCTTCATAGGCAGGAATGTTTTTAAGCGGGCGCGCTGCATACCGCTCGGCAAACCTGTTCCAGAATCTTTGGTTTTTAAGTTGCGTCAAGATTTCACCTTTTATTCAGAAAAGCGGTGCCGTCGGTCGGCGCTGGTTTGGTCAAATTTCGCGACTTGCAGACACAAAACGCGCATTATCTGAAACGATTTTATGCGCCCCAGAAATCAAAAAACCTGTTCACCCTTAGCGCTGAATTGAACTTTCAAGTCAATGCGCAAGGCCTCGATGGTGCGGCATTCCCCACCTGGAGCTGCGCTGGCATTCAGGGATGGAACGTGTCGGGCGGATAAAGCCGAGTGGGTTGGCCAAGCCTTTGATATGGCGTACCGCTTTGGTGCCGCAGAAGGTTGGCAGCATAATGGTGAAACCCTGAACAGGTTACGGTGGACAGGTTTTTCCGCTCCATCAACGTCTCCGCGCTTTCCTTCCGTTCGGGATCGCGATTCACAAGGAGATAGGTCCGGTCGCGATTCAGCAGATTTACCGAGTGTCATAAACACCGCCAGTGCCTCTGTAACCTTCGCGAGACAGATTGAGAAACTCAAGCTGCGTTGACGCAGATCAATGCATCGGCTGCGGCACAGCTTATGATAGATCTGGAGTCGTACCGTTACCTTTTTAGGTGTTTGTCGCGGTAAATCGGCAGGTGCAGTCGAAGTGTGATCTGGTCCGTCCTTGTTCACCACTCGCACCGATGCCGACCATCAGCGCCATCAAGACGTGCGCTTCTTTGTGGAGTAATTTTGCAGCAAAAAGTCACGGAGGACCCAATATGCGCTCGATTCTAACATTTATGGCGCCAATCACGCTGGCTGCGGCATTGGTTGCGAGTACGGGGGCGGCTGAGCCAACCACCCAGCTGCTCGCCGATAGTTGTGCGGCCTGCCACGGCACCGATGGCAACAGCCCCGGATCCATCGACGAACTTGATGATATCAAGCTTGATGAGTTTCTAGAGGAGATGAAAGAGTTCAAATACGAGGCAGGCAAAGGCCGCATTATGGGGCCGATTGCACGGGGGCTTTCGGATGCGCAGATCCAAGCGCTTGCCGATCATTTCCAAGCTTTGAAGCGTTAAGGAGAACCCTTATGAAACTTTCACGCAGATCATTTACAACGGCGCTGGCCGCCGGAACACTTGGCGGACTTGCCGCCCCGGCTCGGCTTTTCGCGCAGCAGGCTGGCGCAGGTGGACGTGTCGTCATCGTTGGTGGCGGGTTTGGCGGTGCAACTTGCGCCAAGTATCTTCGCCGCGCCAATCCCAATCTTGAAATTACTCTGGTCGAACAAAACCCCCAATATGTCACTTGTCCGTTCAGCAACACTGTGGTTGCGGGCATGAATCCGCTATCGGCCTTCACGGTGGACTATGCCCGCCTGCGGGACGGATACAGCATCAATGTTGTCGTTGACCGGGCGACTGGGATCGACGCCAGTGCCAATTCTGTCCTCCTCGGTGGGGGTCAGGTTCTTGGCTATGACCGTCTGGTGCTGGCACCCGGTATCGACATCCGTTTTGATGCCATCGACGGCTATGACGAGGCAGCGACTGAGGTGATGCCCCATGCTTGGAAAGCTGCCGGGGCGCAGACAGAGCTTTTACGCAAACAGATTGAGGCCATGGAGGATGGCGGCACGGTGATTGTTGCCATTCCCGCCCCGCCCTATCGGTGCCCACCCGGCCCTTACGAGCGCGTCAGCCTGATTGCGCATTACCTCAAGCAGACCAAGCCCCGGTCCAAGGTGCTGATCCTAGACGCCAGCGACGGATTTGCGAAACAACCCTTGTTTGAGGAAGGTTGGGCAAGCCTTTATCCAAACATGATCGAACGTATCCATGGGGCCGAAGCGGGCCGCGTCACGGGCGTTGATGTTGGCAATAAGACACTGATTATGGCTGATGGCAGCAAGCACAACGGCGCTGTCGTCAACCTGATCCCGCCGCACAAGGCTGGCGCTATTGCCGAGGCGGCGGGACTGACGAACGAGTCTGGCTGGTGCCCGGCGGACCCGGTATCGCTGGTCGCAAAGGGGCAAAAGAGCATCCACGTGATCGGCGATGCGGCCCTGACCGGATTGCCAAAATCCGCCACCATCGCCAACAATCAAGCCAAGGTCTGCGCCGCAGCAGTCGGGGCGCTGCTTACGGGTGAACCGGTTGGTGATCCCGTCTATACCAACGCCTGTTACAGCCTTCTCGCGCCCGAATACGCGATTTCGATTGCGACGATGTATGACGTCAAAGAGGGCAAAGTCACGCCAATCGAAAACGCAAGCGGATCAAGCCCATTGGGGGCCGAACCGAAGTATCGCGGCAAGGAAGCGAAAGACGCACGCGGTTGGTATGACAGCATCGTGGCCGACAGTTTTAGCTAAAAACTGCTGAAGGTAACCATACTGGGCACATCTATGAACAGGACGTCAGGCGTGATGAGGCCGACCTTAACACGCCTGACTCACAGATCGTATGCTGCGCTGACCAACGATCAGAATCAGCTCACGGTCTCAGAGCGGCGGTGGACCTGGGTCGAGTCTGCTTTAGGAATGCCCATATAAACGGTCGTGCCGATGAGAACGGCCGCCGGATACAGGATTCAGTATCGCTCATCTGATGTTAGATCATTCTCGCTGCAAGCCGCATTCCCTCAGTCTTTCCTTCCACACCCGCAGCGATCCTCCAACATCCCGCACGCAACCAGAGATTTATTTCATGCAACTTGCAGAGAGGATGATCTTGTCTCCAATTCCGTGGCAGCCGTACGGAATGCCTTGCACTTGATAATATTCCTCCGGCGAGGGTCGCCTTTTTAAGTTAAAGGTAGTTTTGTATTGTGTACTCTTTCGGAGACAGACGAAGGCGGCCGAAAAGGGCTTTCCATTTTTCGACTTTTTTTCGGCTTCTGAAAGACTGAAGCGTTTCACCAAGTATTTATTACATTACCTTTATTGCGCGCTATTTAGTTTGACTTAAACTGCGCGAGGCACTGTTAAAGAAATACCATCCTTGCTTAAATAGTGAGATTTCGCGACAATCCGCACCATGATAGACGAAATCCCAAATACCCGCCTCGGGCGTTATGTTGAAACCGCTGTTGGCGGTTAGATCGTCCGCGCGTTCGTCCCACCTGCACTTCCACCTTACCCAGCCATCAACATCTTGCCGCTGCTGACAGGCTTCGAGCCTTGGGGTGAAAAAGGGGGGCGTGGTCGTCTGATTGGCAGAACAAAGGGCGGTATGAATACCAAATTGCATGCTGTCACTGATGAAAACTGGTCTTGTCACGGCTACGTTCCGGTCTTCGGCGCGATGGCCATGATCGCCGCAGATTGATTGGCGTATTCATGCTCGTGTTCCAAAATCATCCGAACCGCGCGGGCACGCACCTCAGTCGAAAATCTGTTTGCTCTGTTACTTTTTTCCATGGGCACCATCCATACTTACTTTGGAGCCTCCGGCAAACTGGGGGCGGTTCACTATGCACGAATGGCTGCAATGACGGGTAGATCGGCGGCACCTTGAGGCGGCGTTGAACGGCAGCTAAGGGCCGTGATTGGCGGACGCACCTATTGGATTAGAGGAATACTGCGCGAAAGAGAAAGTCGGCTTCGAGCTTACAATGACGGATGCTGCACACGGAACGAACGGCCGGGCCGTCGCGTCAGTGGAGGAACTGCCCCGGTTCTAATTTTACTATTTGTGCATGAAGGCCTAAAACCAACTAACCGTCTGACGAGTGACGTCCACCAACCTTCATGAAGGCTTCCCCCATGGCCACCAATGCGAAGCTGCATCCCCGTAATCAACACTCAGAAGGTTACGACTTTGTGCGTTTAGTGGCGCAGACACCTGAACTTGAGGCTTTCACGATCAGTAATCCACTCGG
>CBDTUV010000019.1:0-17897 GCA_965363575.1 uncultured Pseudorhodobacter sp.
ACTTAACCGACGGTACGCGCACATCATGCAGTTTGCGGCCCGTTGCAGCAGCGACGGCGGCCAAATCCGGTTCATCGCGCAACAGGTTGTGGAGGCCTGAGGCCAGATCAAACCCCTCTTCTAGGGCTTGCACCAATATCTTTTTCCACGCTTGCGAAATGACCCCGCCCCGATTTGCCACGCCGATCACCAGTGTTTTGCAACCTGCGGCCTTTGCCTCTGTCAGCGTCATATCGGGCAAGTTCATATCAGCCTTGCAACCCTCCATCCGCAACTGGCCCAGCGCGTAATCCGGGCGCCAATCCTTGATGCCTTGGGCGACTTTGGCGGCAAGCGGGTCGGGCGCATCGCCAAGGAACAAAAGATAAGGGGTCTGAATCATCTAGCTCTCTCGCTTTTTGGTGGATCGCGCACAGGGTGGGACAGATTTTTGGGGATGTCTTTAGATATATTCGGCTGGGTTAGGGTTTTATCCGAAGAAATCATCGGAATGGCGCGAATCTGCGCTGGAATATTCTGTGAAGGGATGCTGCACCGCCGCGCGATTGCTGCGCTGCAAAATTGGGTTGCGAGCGAGGGCGCAACAATCTAACTATTAGGTCAATAAATACGACATTTCCTTAGCATGAGGTCCAACATGAGCTTTCGCATCCAACCCACGCCCCCTGCCCGCCCAAACCGATGCCAGCTGTTTGGCCCCGGCTCTCGGCCCGCCATATTTGAGAAAATGGCGGCATCTGCGGCGGATGTTATCAACCTGGACCTTGAGGATTCGGTGGCGCCAAGCGACAAAGACAGCGCGCGGGCAAATGTGATTGCAGCGATTGGCACTGTGGATTGGGGAACCAAAACGCTGTCGGTGCGGATTAACGGATTGGACTCGCCCTATTGGTACCGCGATGTGGTGGATTTGCTGGAACAAGCGGGCGACAGGCTTGACCAGATTATGATCCCCAAAGTGGGCTGTGCCGCCGATGTTTATGCGGTGGACGCGTTGGTCACGGCGGTTGAGCGTGCCAAGGGTCGTAAAAAACAGATCAGCTTTGAGGTGATAATCGAAAGTGCGGCCGGAATCGCGCATGTAGAGGAAATCGCAGCCTCATCCCCACGGTTGCAAGCGATGAGCCTGGGGGCGGCGGATTTTGCAGCCTCGATGGGGATGCAGACCACGGGAATTGGTGGCACGCAGGAAAATTATTACATGCTGCAAGACGGCGCGCGCCATTGGTCGGACCCGTGGCATTGGGCGCAGGCGGCGATTGTGGCGGCCTGCCGGACGCATGGGGTTTTGCCCGTCGATGGTCCGTTTGGCGACTTTTCCGATGATGAAGGATTTCGCGCGCAGGCCCGTCGTTCGGCGGTGTTAGGCATGGTTGGCAAGTGGGCCATTCACCCCAAGCAGGTGACCTTGTCGAATGAGGTGTTCACCCCGTCAGCCGAAGCCGTGGCTGAGGCGCGTGAAATTTTGGCGGCGATGGAGGCGGCCAAAGCGCGGGGCGAAGGGGCGACCGTGTATAAGGGCCGGTTGGTGGACATTGCGTCGATCAAGCAGGCCGAAGTGGTTGTGCGGCAATCCGAGATGATTGCAGGCTAGGATGATGGACGCTTGACCCTACAGTGGCTAGGGTCAAGATAAAGCCAAACGAGTGTGGGTTTGGCCTGCCGGTTTACGGAAGGGCCGATGGAAACAGATTATGCGATAATCGGCGGCGGGGTGGTTGGCCTTTCGGTGGCTTGGGGCCTGCTGCGCCGCGGTTTGACCGTAACGGTGATTGATGGCGACGATGGTAGTTTGCGCGCCAGCCGTGGCAATTTCGGGCTGATCTGGGTGCAATCCAAGGGGCTAAAGCAACCGCGCTATGCCCAGTGGACCCAAAGCTCTGCTGCGGCGTGGCGCGGGTTTGCGGATGAGCTGTCGGACCTGACAGGCAGCGACCTTGGGTTGCGCCAAGACGGCGGGTTTGACCTGCATTTTTCGGAAAGCACGCTGGCCGCGACGGTGCAGCAGTATGAGGGCCTGCGCGAGACTTTGGACGGGAATTACCCGTTCGAGGTACTGGGCGCCAATGCCCTGCGCAAGGAGGAGCCGCATATCGGCCCAAAAGTTGTTGGCGCAATTTTGCACCATCAAGATGGGCACGCCAACCCACTGCGGCTGTTGCAAGCGTTGGCCGATGGTGTACGGCGGCGCGGGGCGCATGTGCTTAACGGGCGGCAGGTTGTGGCGGTTGATAAGGCGGATATGTTCCGCATTTCCTGCGATGATGGCACGCAGTTGCGCGCGCGCAAACTGGTGCTGTCGGCAGGATTGGGGGCGATCACGCTGGGGCCAAGCCTTGGGTTTCGTGCGCCGCTTCGTCCGCAACGAGGGCAGGTGTTGATCACCGAAAAGCTGCCCAAGCTGATCAACCGCCCCTCGATCACCGCGCGGCAAGTGGATGAAGGCGGCATCCAGATCGGCGCCACGAATGAGGAGGTGGGTCTGGATGACAGCGTGACCCGCAAAGGGCTTGCCACCTTGGCACGAGAGGCGATTGCCGCCTACCCCGCGCTTGGGGCCGCGCAATTGGTGCGCAGTTGGGGAGCGCTGCGGATTTTGTCACCCGATGGTCTGCCGATTTACCAAGAAAGTGCTACGATGCCGGGGGCCTATCTGGTGACCTGTCACAGCGGCATCACCCTTGCCGCCGCCCATGCGCTGCAGCTGCCAGATTGGCTTGAATCCACCGCCGATGCACCCGACCTGAAGGTATTTCATGAAGACCGCTTTTCATAACCTCGCGCCAGATGGCACCCGTGTTCCTGTACGCTTTGATGGGCAGGAGCTGTTGTTGCTGGAGGGTGCCAACCTTGCCGCGGCGCTGCTAGAGGCGGGCGTGTCGCGGTTTCGACGCAGTCCCGTTTCAGGCGCTGCACGCGGGCCGTTTTGCATGATGGGGGCGTGTTTTGACTGTTTGGTGGTGATGGGTGGCGTGAGCCAGCAGGCCTGTATGCTTGAGGTATCGGCCGGCATGGATATCGCACCCGGCAAGGGACCGCGCGATGAAGGCTGATCTGATCATTCTTGGCGCTGGGCCTGCGGGCATGGCCGCGGCAGCTCGGGCGGCGGGGTTGGGGCTTTGCGTTTTGGTGTTGGATGAACAGCCCCGCGCGGGGGGCCAGATTTATCGAGATGTCGGCAGGGCAACTATGGCCCAAAGCGCCATATTAGGCACTGATTATGCCAAAGGTGTCACCCTGACCAAGGGGCTAGACCACCCGAACGTCACCCATCTGACAGGCGCTGTGGTTTGGCAAATCGACCCTTCCGGCGAAGTTGCATTTAGCCGTAACGGCCGCGCCGAAGTTGCGCAAGGCAAGCGGGTCCTAATCGCCAACGGCGCGCTGGAGCGTGCCATGCCTATTCCCGGCTGGACCTTGCCGGGGGTGATGACGGCGGGCGCCGCGCAGATTTTGTTAAAATCGGCAGGTATGGTTCCGGCACGCGCGGTTTTGGTTGGTTCTGGCCCGCTGCTTTATCTGATTGCAGCGCAGATGGTGCGGGCTGGTATGCCGCCGCTGGCGTTAGTTGAAACCCAGACCAAGGCTGATTTTCTGCGGAGTCTGCGGCATTTGCCAGGTGCGCTGATGGGCTGGCGCTATCTGTGGAAGGGGGCGGGCTTGCTTGCCACTTTGCGTAAGGCCGGGGTGCGCAGGTTCAAAGGTGCTTCCCAGCTTGAAGTGTTGGGTCAAGGGCGCGCGCAAGCCCTGCGGTTTTTCCAAGCGGGGGCGTTTCACCGCATCGCCTGCGATACGGTCTTGCTGCACCACGGCGTGGTACCCAATACGCAGGCCACACGGTCGTTGCGGTTGCCGCATGTTTGGAACGATCGGCAGCGTGCGTTTTGGCCTGCCTTAGATCGCTGGGGCCAGACCACCCATCCAAACATCTTTGTCGCAGGCGATGGGGCGGGGATTGGCGGTGCCACGGTGGCGGCACTGGGTGGGGAACTTGCCGCGTCAGAAATTGCCCATAGTCTAGGCCATCTGGCCACCGGTGATCGCGATTTGGCGTCGCGACCGTTGCGGTTTCGCCTTTGGCTTGATCGGGCGGTGCGGCCTTTTCTGGATACGGCCTTTCCCGCCTTTGCCGGCGCGCTTGCCCCCGCGGATACAACCATTATTTGCCGCTGCGAAGAGGTCACGGCGGGGGATATTCGGCGCTTTGCTGGCCTTGGCTGCCTTGGGCCGAACCAGACCAAAGCCTTTGGTCGCGCGGGGATGGGGCCGTGCCAAGGGCGCTATTGCGGGCTGACGGTGACGGAACTGTTGGCCGCCCATCACGGCCTCTCGCAGGACCAAGTGGGCGCATACCGCATACGTGCGCCGCTAAAACCGGTCACGCTTGCCGAAATTGCCGGGCTGGATGAAGAGTCGTTGGTGAACACGGCGCATTGAACGATTGGGTATCAAATGCTGGCGCGCATGAAAAAGGGCGGCCCGAAAGCCGCCCCTTATCGTAATTGAGATCAGATTAAACGGCTGACGCGATCCAAGTGGCCAAGGCCGCCTTGGGGGCAGCGCCGACTTTGTTAGACACTACCTGACCGTCTTTGAACAAAAACAGCGCAGGGATACCACGCACACCCAATTCGGCCGGGCTGTTCGGGTTTTCATCAACGTTGATTTTGACGATCTTTACCTTGCCTTCGTATTCAGCAGAAAGCTCTTCCAAGGCTGGGCCGATCTGGCGGCATGGGCCACACCATTCCGCCCAAAAATCCACAATTACGGGAATATCCGAGTTGCGAACTTCGGCGTCAAAGGTGGCGTCGGTGACTGCGATCGTGGCCATTACATATCTCCTGATTGGAATGTGTTATCATTGAAAGTAAGGGGGCGCCTTGCCAACGTCAAGGGAGTGTGGCGCGCATCAAGGCAGACCGCAGGATATCGGGGGCGATTGGCATAAGGTGTGCGGTGCGGGTCCATAGCAACGCCACCTCAATCATCTTGTCGGGGTAAATCTGGGCAAGCGCAGTGTGATACGCACCCATTTGGCGCAACAGGCCATCGGGCACGGTGGCAGGGGTTTCGGGGACGATCAGGTTGGATTTAAAATCTACGGCCAGCACGCGGTCATTGGTGACCAGCAGCCGGTCAATCGTGCCGACCAACGGTTGCCCGTTCAGATCGGCGGTGATCGGCGCCTCAGCCAAGGTATCGGGGCCAAAGAGGGCGGTGAAATCCGGGTGGGTTAGGACCGCCTGCACCTCAGCCAGCAGTGCATCGCGGTCAGGGGTATCGGGGATCAAAGCTGCGGCAAATACGGGCCAATCTTTGGCGGGGTGGTTGGGCAGATGTTCCAGCAGTTGGTGAATGCGGGTCCCACGGTCCATCGCTGCGCGGTTGTCATCATCGGTGGTAAAATCACCCGGCAAGGCCTTGGCACCGCCCAGGTTTGATGGGTTTAGGGGTTGGTCAGGGCGGTTTTCCACGGGGGCGTTTGACAGCACCCAATCGGGAAGGCCCGTGCCAGTGGCCTGCGTTTTGATCTGTGGGCCGATATCTGTTGGCCAATCGCCTTCGGCCAAACGCAGGCCGCCATCCGGTTGCGGGGCGGCACCTGCGGCAACCATCGCCTCTTGGATCAAGCGGTACCACACCACGTTTGACGTGTCTTCATCCTCGGATTTGTCCGCGCCAATCGACCCTGCGGCGGCCACGATCAGCCAGCTTTGTGCTCGGGTCATCGCGACATACAAAAGGCGCATCGCCTCGGCCTCCTCACGCGCTTTGCGGGCCGTTCTGGCTTGGGCGATGGCGTCTGGGCTTTCATCCTTGGGCGTTTTCCAGGCTGGGCCTTGGGGTAGCACGAAAATCTCATTGCGTTCGCGGGCGGTGTATTGCGCGGTATCGGGCAAGATAACGATGGGTGCCTCTAGACCCTTGGACCCATGCACTGTCATCACGCGGATACGTTCGCCCGCGCTATCCATCTGGCGCTTTACCTCGATGTCATCCGTCTCTAACCAGCCCAGAAAACCGGTCAGACTGGGCACATCATTGCGTTCATAGGCCAGTGCTTGGGACAAAAGCTCATCAATCCCATCCTCGGCCTCGGCCCCCAAGCGCGCCAGCAGTTTACGGCGGCCATCATGGCGCGTGAGCATGCGTTCAATCAGGTCATATGGGCGTAAAAAGTCAGCCTGATCGCGCAAATCTTGCAAGATATAGACTGTTTCGGCGTGGTTAGGGTCAGTTTCCAGCGCGCGCCACAGGTACCCTTTGCGCGGTTGGGCAAGGCTGTAAAGCTGTTGTTCGGTCCAGCCAAACAGCGGGCTGCGCAGGCAGGCGGCGAGGGACAGGTCATCCTCGGGCGTGGCCAGAAATGCGAGCAGCGCTGCCAAATCACGCACGGCGAGTTCGGCACCCAGTTTCAACCGATCTGCCCCGGCAATTGGCAAACCCGCCGCCTTGCAGGCCGCGATAATGGCCGAGAAAATCTCTGACCGTCTGCGCACAAGGATCAGGAAGTCGCCCGCATGCACCGCGCGGGTTCTCTTGCCGCCGTCAACCGGGATTTGCACGCCCTTGGCAATGGTATGGCGGATGATTTCAGCGACCTTCTGGCCCAGCTTGGCAGCGTGATGTTCTTCGGAGATCAGATCAACGGGGTCGTACCAGTTTTCAGGCTTTGGGTTGGGCGATTTTTCGATCACCGGCCACAGATCGACCCGCCCCGGCATATCAGGGAAAAACGCGATGTGCTTCACCTCACCGCCCAAACCCTTTTCGCGGCGCTCGTCAAAGGTCAGGTCGACCAACCGCAAAATGGTGTTGGAAGAGCGGAAGGAGTGTTCCAACAACAGCTCTTGCAAAGGGGTTTCCACTTGGTCCAGCTTGCCTTTGAACAGGTCGCGCTTTTGGTCAAACGCCTCAACATCCGCGCCTTGAAAGCTGTAGATCGACTGTTTTTTGTCACCCACCACGAAAATCGTGCGGGGGGTGTCGCGCGCACCTCGGCCCGACGTAAATTCATCCGCCAGCAGTTCGATCACGCGCCACTGGTCGGGGCTGGTATCTTGCGCCTCATCCACCAGAATGTGGTCAATACCGCCATCCAGCCGGAACAGCACCCATTGCGCGACCTGCGGGTCGGTCAGCAATGCCTTGGCATAGGTGATCAGATCATCAAAATCGAGCCAGCCGCGCGCCTCTTTGCGGGCCTTGTATTCAGGCAAAAACACAGCGGCAAAGCGGTGCAGAATGGCGGTGCGTTTGGCGGCGTTCAGGGCAATACGGGCGCTGCGGGCAGATTCGACCCGGCGCATCAAATCCTCAAGCCGATCCAGCAACTGGCCCAGTTTAGGCTGGGTTGCCTTGGTTGGAAACGTCCCTAACTTGGCAGAAAATGGTTCTTTGGTCTTTGCGCCGCTCAGGAAGATGCTTTCCAAATTTGCCAAAAGCCGCATGTCGGGGGCCGCATGGTTTAAGGCGCGCAGCTTACCTGCCGCCTTTACATCATTGGCAGATCCGGTCGCGATAATTTCGGTCGCCTCGGTCAGCCACTCTGCCTCACCACCCAAAAATACCTCTGCCAAAATGGCGGCCTCAGTCTGCCCATCCGGCACATCAAACAGCGCGCGACACTCAGGCTCCGACAAAAACTGCGCAAAGTCATTGCGGCGGTTTGCAACCTCGGCCGCCAGCGCGCCAAAATCCTCACCAGTATACGCGCCGGCAAGGGCTGAGATCACCTCAGGCGCGCCCAGATCGGCGAGTTCATCAATAATTTCATCCCGCAGCAAGGCGGCGGCGCGGTCATCCATTTCGGTAAATTGCGGCGACACCCGCGCCTCCAGCGGGAAACGGCGAAGAAGGGACGCGCAGAACGAGTGGATTGTTTGAATGCGCAACCCGCCCGGCGTTTCAATCGCGCGGGCAAACAACTGGCGCGCGCGCGCCAGACGTGCGGCGTCAATCGCATCATCCACGCCCAGATCGGCCAAAGCTTGCCGCAAGGCCGCATCTTCCTTCATCGCCCATTCGCCGAGACGCGCAAACAGGCGGTTTTGCATCTCGGACGCCGCCGCTTTGGTATAGGTCAGGCACAAAATCCGCCCCGGATCGACGCCCGACAGCAGCATCCGCGCCACCCGGTCGGTCAGAACCCGTGTTTTGCCCGAGCCTGCATTGGCTGACAACCACGTTGAGACCAGAGGATTGGCTGACTGGACCTGTCGTTCGGATGCGGCGTTGCGGATCATGTCACATCCTCGGGCTTTGGGTCGTCAGTCATTTCCCATTCGCCGTAACGGGCAAGGTGGTCGTAGTCGCCGGGGAAGCGTTCACCATGCATGGCGCGGCGCGAAACATAGCCGCGTTCAGGCGACATGTATTCGGTGATTAGCTGGTGCAATTCTTCCCAAACCCGGCCCAAAACAGCCTCATCCGGAGTGCTAGTGTCTTCCTTAGGCGTGGACCCAAGGCCGATATAGGTGATCCCGGCCACATCGCGCGGTCCGTCGAGCGGTTTGAATGCGCCACGGGCCACCATCGCCGCCTCTAGCAACAGCTGTTTGTCAAAGAATTTTTGCTGGTCCTTGCTGGGGGGGCTTCCGGTTTTATAGTCGAAAATATGCACGCGACCATCGCGCAGCGCATCAATACGGTCGGGTTTGGCGGTCAGAGTAAAGGGCAGGCCGGCCAGCTGCACGGCACCTTGTTCTTCAATCACCACAGGGGTGCCGCCCAGCGCCGCCTCTACCCCCAAAAAGAAATCAGCGGCGCGGTGCATCCGCGACATCCATAGCGTACGGGCAGCGGGCCACGGCACCTCGTTTTTCAGCACCGTTTCCGCCACCTCGATCAGGCGGGTGCGGGCCGCATCGCGAGTTTCGGTATCTGGGCGGGTTCGAGTAAAGGTTTCCAAAACCTTGTGCAAAACCGACCCGCGCAGCAAGGCATCGGGGGATGGGCGCAGCGGGTTCAGCTTGAACAGGCGCAAGATATAGCGGGCATAAATCGCATAGGGGTCGCGGAGCAGGGTTTTGATGCCTGTGACCGCCAGTTTGTCGGGCCGCGCCGACACCGGGGGGCGCGGAGCAGGGCGGTGGGCATGGGCGACCGGGTCTGCACGCTCGGCAGCGGTGGCGAGGTCCAGCCACGCATCGCCGCGTTTGCGCATATCCTCCAAGGCCGCTTTGCCACCTTGATCGGGCAGCCCGTTCAAAAGATTGGTTAAACGGTTCACCCAGCGTGAGGCAACGGTTTCCGCATCGGCATTGCGGACCGCGCGGGAAATCACCACACGCGGCGCAGAAATCGCTTGTTGATAGTCATGCGCGGACAGGCCAATCCGGCGCTCGGGCAGCAAAAGCCCCGCTTCCAGCCGCATGGAACGGTTCATCCACGGGTCGGGCGGCGGTGTTTGTGGCCAGATACCATCGTTCAGGCCGCCAAGGATCACCAGTTCCGCGCCTTGAACCCGCGCCTCGATCGTGCCCCAAATCATGATGCGGGGGTGCGATTGCAGTGGTTCGCGCACCTCGCCACGGTTCAACAGCGCCTCGAATAGATGGCGGTAGTCGGCGGGGGTCATGGTGCCGCCATGTTCGGCCTCGGCTTCCAGTTCTTGAACAGTCGCCAACGCCTTTTCGCCCGCAGCCTTTTCCCACAGCCCGCTGGTTTGGGCGGTCACAGTGGGACCAAGCGCCAAAGCCTCGGCCAGGTTGCGGTGGCGGGCAATGTGATCGGCCAAGGGCATGCTGTCGGTCGTGGGCAAACCGTCAAGCGTGGACGACAGCCAATGCGCCCATACCAATGCCTTTGGATCCTTCTCGGCGCTGGCCCAAGTGATCAAATCCTGACCCGTTGGAAAGGCGGGACCGTGGCGGCGCAGTTTCAGTTCAAGATTGCGGGTGAACAGCAAATGATCGCCGCGATCCACCTCATCCTCCGCCGTTTTGGCACTGGCGGTCAGCGGGTGTTTCAGCAAGATCAGCAAGGTTTCCGCCGTGATTCGGTTTTCAAACAGGTCCAGAACATGGCGTAAAAACCGCCCCGGCGCGGACAAGGCCAAAGGCCGACCCGCGCTGTCATCGGGCAAAATACCCCAACGGTCCAACGCCGATGTTACTTGCCGCGTCAGCCCCCGGTCGGGTGAGATCAGCGCCGCAGTCACGCCATCCTCAGCCGCTTTGCGCAGGATCAGCGCAATTGCCATCGCCTCGGCGCGCGGGGTTGGGGCCTCAATCAAGGTCATGTCAGCGCAGGCTTGGGGCAGGTTGGTCAGATGCCGCCCCTCGGTCAACCATTGATCCGTGACAGGGGCAGGACGTAATGACAATGAAATCAGTGTGTTACGGTCTGGGTTGGGCGCGGGTGTGTCTTGCCAAGAGTGAATATCGGGGCGATCCAGTCCCAGCATATTCATCAGCTTGAAAAAACGATATTGCGGATGGTCCTCGGCAGTCAGGGCATCGCCCAAACCTTCCCAAACTGACTGAGGCAGATCAAAGTCAAACCCCGGCAGAATGATCGCGCCTTGTGGCAAACCCGCCACCACCTGCATAAACAGTGCCGTCGTGCCACGCGACCCGGTAGAACCTGCCACGATCACAGGGTCTTGGGGGGGTGCGATTTGCCAATGGGCAGCAATGGCTTGGACAAGTTTACGCTGCCGGGTTTGGCTGTCAGGCTGGCCCATCTGGCCCAAAAGCTGCGCGACAATTGCCATAAATTCGCGGGTCCGCGCCCAATGAGCCGAATGGTTAGCGACATCCAATGTGGCGATTTTATCGGGCGAAACCCCTTCGCCCTGCATCTCATCCAGCAAGGTGGCAAGGCTATCGGCAAGATCATAAAGGGCTGCGCGGGGGGCAAGGTCGGGTTGCTGCTGCAACAGACCCTCAATCAACCGCGCCAAGATTAGCCGTTGGCGTAACGGCGACACTGCGGGCGGAATACCTGCGCCGGGGAACGTGCCCTCAAGATCGGTCACCAGCCGGATACGGGGCAGGAAACTGGCGCCTTGGACCACGAACAACTCGGTAATGCGGCGCTGCATACGGGTTGTGTTCACATACAGCGTGACCCGCGCCATTGCTTCGGGCGGTTGGAGCGAAAGCCGCCGTTTCAGACCCGCGACCAGTTGCTCGGGGAAATCTGCACCGGGTGGCAGGGCAAAAACATGGGGGCCAGGGTTAGGAAACATGGGGTTTGCCCAGCATCGCCTCGGCCTCGGCTATCCCTTCGGGGCGGCCAACATCGCACCAACCGCCTGTGTGCAAAATGCCAAAGGCGCGGCCTTGGGCGATCATCTGGTCCCATAAAATGTTCAGCGAAAAGGCCTGATCCGCAATCGCCTTTAAGCCGTCGGGCCGCAAGATCTGCGCGCCCAAATAGGCCAAACCGGCCGCCCCATTTGCGCGGGTGATGCGACCGTCTTGGCCAAGCACAAAGTCACCCGCCCCTCGATAGCCTTTGATGTTCTGCGGGGGGGCCAGCAATAAAAGTGCGTCCATTTGCGTATTGTTCCAGTGATATTCTAGATTTATCAATGGGTTATACCCAGTCCAAACCGCATCGGTGTTCAGCGTGAAAACCGGACCAGGCCCAAGCTGCGGCAAGGCTGCGCGCAGCCCGCCACCGGTTTCAAGGATTTGCCCACGCTCCCACGACAGGCCGATATCGTGCCGGTCCAGCAGATGCGCCGCGATCTGGTCGCCTTTGTAATGCAGGTTCACCACTGATTTCTCGATCCCGGCTGCTGCCACAATATCCAGCGCATGATCAATCAGCGCCTTGCCCGCAACTTTGATCAGCGGTTTTGGCCGGTCAGCGGTCAACGCGCCCATCCGCGTGCCAAAGCCCGCCGCGAACAGCATTACCGCGTTGGGTTGGTTCCGCATTGGGCGCGTATCCTTTCAAGGGCTTGGGGCGTTGGCTCTGGCAATAAGGTGGCGCAGATTTCGGCAAGGTCGGCAAGGGCCGGGTGCGCCAAATTGCGCTGCAACTGCCCCCAAACGCGTGGGATCAGCGGTACATATTGCGCCTTGTCGGCAACCAGGCATAGCCGGGCAAAAATTCCCAAAATCCGTAAGGCCCGCTGGGCGCCAATAGTGGCATAGGCGACCGAAAAGGCCTCGGGATCTGCCGACTTGCAAAAACGGGCGATCATCGCGGCCTCAATATCTGGCGACACATCGCGCCGTGCGTCTTGCAGCAAGGACACCAAATCATAGGCGGGCTGGCCCATTTGGCCAAGCTGGAAATCCAGCAAACCCACCCGTGCAAGGCCATGCCTATCTGGCAACCACAACAGGTTTTCGGCGTGATAATCCCGCAAAATCAACACGCGCGGGCCATCGGCGTAAGTTTTGATCAGTTGGGTCAGGGTGTCATGAAACCCGGCACTGTCATCTGCTTGCCCGACAACCGCGAAACGGTACCAATCCAGCGCAAAGCCTGCGGCCTGCGCCCAGTCTTTTGCGCCCAAATTGGGCAGGTTTGGAGGGGCGGGGCGGGATTGCAAATGCGAAAGCACGTCTGTTGCGGCGGCATAAAGCTCTGGCTCTGTGCTTGGATCTTGGTCAACCAATCCAGCGAAAAGGGCGTCGCCCAAATCTTCGATCAGCAGAAAACCGTTTGGCAGATCTTGGGCCAGAATGCGGGGCGCGGACAAGCCCAGCGCGTTCAGATGGGCGGCGATTGCGATGAAGTCTGCCGGATCATCGCCTTTGCCGGGGGGAGCGTCCATCAAAACGGCGGTTTTGTTGCCCAAATGTAGACGTTCATAGCGCCGATCCGATGCGTCACCCGCCAAAAAGCTACGGCGGGCTGCGGCCCAACTGGTGCCGTTCAGAAAATCGGTGGCAGCGGTGGCTCGGTTAGTCATTTACAGGATGCGCCTTTTGCAATTGGGCCAACAGGCCAGCACGGCCGTTTGTAAAAACCGCCTCGCGCCCTTCGCCTTTTGGGGCAAGTGACACATGTAGCGCCGATTTCGGGGCCAAATCACCCAATCGGTCCGGCCATTCTACAAAACAAATCGCGGTGTCAAAGGCAGAGTCCAGACCCAACTCCAAAACCTCATCCGGGTGCGAAAGGCGGTAAAGATCAGCGTGCCATACCTCAGATCCACCGGAGTCATAAGTTTGAACAAGGGTAAAGGTGGGGGAAGGCACATCCTCGGCTCGGCCCAGTTTTGCCTGAATAAAAGCGCGGGCCAAATGGGTTTTGCCGGCCCCGATATCACCGTGCAGCAATACCGTATCACCGGGCTGCAAAAGCGTGGCTAACAGCGCCCCAAGCGCCGTGGTCGCCACATCATCGGGCAGAAAAAAGGTGACACTGGCGCTGGTTGACATGCGGTTAGTTTTACGCGCTGTACCCGGCGACGCAAGAGCCTAGCCGACCATTTTTCGAGCGCTGGAAAACGGGACCTCTGATCCGTCCAGACCCACCGCTTCCAACCGAAAGGTGGCCATGGTTGCCCCGCCTGCCAAAGGCGAAAACTGACAGGTTATCTGCTGCCCATCAGACAAGCGTGCTGTGTCTTGCCATGCGTTACGCAGGCCGAGTTCAGCGGAAAAATCTTCAACCCGGTCCCAAATCGTCGACGGTGCTGTGGCCGAACGCCAATAGTCGCACATTTTCGCAACGCCGCCCTCGGTTCCTAGTGACGCTGCGGGATCATGGCCCCAAAGCGTGGCATAGGCGGCGTTTGACATGACAAGCATGCCTGACGCCGAAAAAACCGCAATTGCTGCATCGACCACATCGATCACCGCTTGCCCAAGCTCTAGCTCCGCACGATAGCGCCGGGTTTGCGACATCTCGTTTGATATATCCTCAAACGACAGGGCAAGCGCGCCGTTTGGATGCGGCCTGCCCGTTACGCGGTAAGTTTGACCGCTAGATAGACTCCACGTTTCTTCATACAGGCCCGAGGCAGCGGCCTCTTCTATATCGGTGATTTGGTTGCGCCAGCTTTTGTAGTCGCGCGGTTCGGGGATCATCGACGCTTCACGCAGGGCATCAAAAAAATTAGGTAAGGTTGGCCGCATGGTCAGCATGTCGGGCGAAAGACCGGTCAGGTCAAGCAAGGCCGGGTTGAACAAAACCAACTTGCGATCATGGTCAAAAATCGCAAGACCAGTGGACAGGTGCGCAAAGGTTTTCGTCAGGGTTTGCATAAAAGCGCGCAAACCCTCTTCGGCCTTTACCGTCGTGTCGGCGGGCAGGGCATAAAGCTGGCGACCCTTGGCGTCAATGAATTCGAAAACATCAAACCACTGGTCCTTTTTCCCGCCTTGCCACGCAAGTTTCTTACGCTCGCTCACAGCAGCGTCCGATACCGTTTTTTGCGAAAAAAGCTTGGGCAGTGGCCAAGTAAGATCTTCTTCATCGCCCAATCGGTCAGTTGCAAGGTCAAGATAACAGGCGTTGGCCCAAATCACATCGCCACTTTCGGTTTCGCGCCAAATGGGCAAAGGCGCTTTAGCAGAAATTTGGCGAAGCTGTTCCAGTTCGTCCCGGATGGCGCGGCGGGTCAACGGATCAAGTGCCGCCTTGGCTGATGACGTGTCGGAATCTGACACAGCAATATGCGTCAGACCGCCTCGCAGTTCGGCCCGCAATAGCAATGGCGCGCTGTCACTGTCTTCCACGCTGCCCATTGCAAGCGTCCCTTGCACGCCCAGGGTTTCCAGCCGTGCGGTCACACCTGGAAATCGATGCTCAAGATAGCTGATCAGGCCGGGCCAAGCCGATGCCCGCCCTTGGCACGCTTTGGGAAGCAGGCTGCGCCCCACGGGCGTTGCGTCGACCAAAGTATGACCATCAAACAGATATTCCGCGCCACTGTTCGCCTCAAGAAACAGGGTATCGGGCGAACGGGGCGCCCGATTTTGCAAGAGCGCCAACAACAGCACCCCCAGCAATGCCGAAAGCACGCCAGTCATAGCCAAACTCAAAGCGAACGAGAAGTCGAATGTCAAAATCGGTTCCTTAAACACTTCCACGACAACAAGTTTCAACCTGTGGTATAGAATGTTAATGAGCCGTTAACACTGCATTAAAATTTGCAGTTTATGGGAAATTATTTGGACAAGTGTGCCTTCAGGCCGGCACGCAAAAGCGCTTCAAATCTCAATTTGCGTGTTTTCACCCAAACCGCCTTCGGCTGTGGCGACCAGATCCTCCAAACGCCAGATCACCTCAACAATCGCACCACTGCGAGCAGGCCGTTTTGCGTTGGGAGAAAACGGGTCAGTCCCATTGGCAAACGAAATCTCGGCGCCTGACCGTTCCAACAAGGTTTTCGCGATAAACAGACCCAAGCCCATACCTTCATACCCCGGCCTTTGGTCTTGTTTCTGGGCCGTATTGCGACGTTTCACAAAGGGGTCGCCAATCCGACCAAGAATATCACTTGTATAGCCCTCACCATCATCAACCACGCGCACCGTTAGCGTATCGCTGCCCCATTCCGCATCTACCCAAACAGTTGTTCGTGCGAAATCGACGGCATTTTGGACCAAATTGCGGATGCCGTGGATCACCTCTGGTTTGCGCATGATTGTTGGCTGTTGTGCCAAAACATTCGATGCGGGGTGCAAGTCAAAAATCACCGTTTTTCCCCGCTGTCGATGCGGTTCCGCGGCATCGCGAAGCACGGCGTCAAGTGGCGCGCGCAACAAATGCAAATCGCTTTTGCCTGCTCGACCCATGGATCGCAAAATATCACGGCATCTGTCGGCCTGATCTTTTATCAATTGCGCATCATCGCGCAGATCAGGGTGGTGGGCCAATTCCTCAATCATTTCCGTACTGACCAGTTTGATCGTTGCCAAGGGCGTGCCCAGTTCATGCGCGGCCGCTGCGACAACGCCGCCCAGATCGGTCAGCTTTTGTTCGCGCGACAAAGCCATTTGCGTGGCTAGCAACGCCTCGGACATAGACTGAATTTCGGATGCAACACGGTAGGAATAAAGACCCAAAAACATAATCCCGATCACAATCGACAACCAAAACCCAAACTCAAACAAATCCGGAACGGCCAAAACGCTGCCATCGGCGAAAAACAGTGGGATGTTGAAAAGGGCAGCAAGACTGATCAACCAAATCGCCATGATGCCAAGCAAAATAGTGATCCGCGATTGCAGGGCTGAGGCGGAAATGATCACAGGGGCCATGATCAAAAGCGCAAAGGGGTTCGTAAGGCCGCCGGTCAGGTACAGCAGAAACGACAGTTGCGCCAAATCGAACAGCAAGACCAACATCGCCTCTAGGTCCGAAAGCCGCCGGTTTGCGGGGAAGACAAAAGTCGAAACTAGGTTCGCGATCACCGAAATGCCCACCGCAAGCAGACATGGGCCAATTGGCAATTGCAGTCCAAAATAGAAATAGGCCACCAAAATCGCCGCAAGCTGACCTGCAATCGCCATCCAGCGCAACACGATCAAAGTGCGCAGTCGCAACCTGTTTTGCGCGGTCGCCGGAAAGAGCGAAGCCACACCCGCGTTTATCATTGCATTGCCCCTTTGGCACAAAAAGACTATCTCACCTGATAAAGGGCGCTGCACGAGGTTTCAACGCAAACCATTTTGCGGCTTCACCCAAGAAAAGATCACGAATGGAGATAAGCCGATGATGAAAGTTTATGCTGGGGCCGCCGTTGCCGTTTTGGCCGGACTTTTGGGTGGGTCTGCCTATTGGGTTTATAGCAATCAGTCGGGCGACGCCTTTGCGCAATGCCGCGGTGGGCAGGTTGGTGGCGGCTCAATCGGGGGGCCGTTCACGCTGGTGAATTCAGCCGGCGAAACTGTTACGGACAAAGACGTGATTACAAAGCCATCATTGGTGTATTTTGGCTATACATTCTGCCCTGATGTTTGCCCGCTGGATAACGTTCGCAATGCGGAGGCCGTCGATATTTTGGAAGAAATGGGGTTGGACGTGACCCCAATCTTTATCTCTATCGACCCGACGCGCGACACGCCCGAAGTGATGGCGGAATATACCTCGATCATGCACCCTAAAATGATCGGACTTACAGGCAGTGAAGAGCAGGTCAAAGCCGCCTCTCTTGCCTATAAAACCTATTATAAAAAACAAGATGCGGCGGATGATTACTATTTGGTCGACCATTCGACCTTTACTTATCTGATGTTGCCAGAGGTTGGGTTTATGGATTTCTTTAAGCGTGAAACCACACCCGATGAGATGGCACAAACAGTTGCGTGTTTTTTAGGGGCAAGCTGACTGTTCGCACTATATTACGGCTGTGCATGAGCAGACATGAAAAGGGATTTGGATGTCCGAAGATCTAATTGCGGAAATCGGGGCGGACCGCTCACTTTTGTTGGTTGATGATGACGAGCCGTTTTTGAAACGGCTTGCCCGTGCCATGGAAAAGCGAGGGTTCTTGGTGGAAACCGCCGAAACCGTAGCGATGGGCAAAGCGATTGGGCAGGCCCGCCCACCTGCCTATGCCGTGGTAGACCTGCGGTTGGAAGATGGAAACGGGCTGGATGTGGTCGAGGTGTTGCGCGAAAGGCGGCCCGATTGCCGGATTGTGGTTTTGACCGGTTATGGCGCAATTGCGACGGCTGTTGCTGCTGTTAAAATCGGTGCGACCGATTACCTTTCCAAACCTGCCGATGCGAATGAAGTGACCAATGCGCTGTTGTCACGTGGCGACACCTTGCCCCAGCCGCCCGAAAACCCAATGTCGGCTGATCGGGTACGCTGGGAACATATTCAACGGGTTTATGAAATGTGCGACCGCAATGTTTCCGAAACCGCGCGCCGCCTAAATATGCACCGTCGCACCTTGCAGCGGATTCTTGCCAAGCGAAGCCCCCGCTAGACCTTAATGTCATAAATATATAGAATTCACGTCAAAAACT